>CAZFAJ010000020.1:0-41216 GCA_964517005.1 uncultured Balneolaceae bacterium
TCGTCAGCGTTCCTCCATCTTCTACATAGACCACACCATCCATCAGGTATTCATTGTCGGAGGTCCAGATTGTATTGCCGGTTACATCTGCATCTGTCACTGTCACGACCGATTGGGATACGGCACTGTATACAGGAAATGCAAATAATAGGATTGTTAAAATAAATCGTAATCGATTTTTCATTGTTGTCTCCTAAAGTTTATTGTTATGGTTAGCTTTTGTTTCATTGTTTTGTTTTTTGTTTTTAGAGGTTATTAGAGGTTATAAGAGAATGCAAGTTTAAAGGTTCTTCCCAGCTTAAATTCTGAATCAGTAAACGTTCTACCTTTAAAGGTTTGAATGGTCCTGAAATCATCATCAAGCAGATTTGAAACAGATAGCTTGATTTTATAAGTACTCATGATATTTTTACTGATCGACAAAAAGAGATCATCCCTTCCTTGTTCAAAAATATTGGGTGTTCCTCCCAGGCCTACGCTTGTAAGCCGCTTGCCGAAGCGGTTATATGCCATAGAAGCGTTTAATCCAAGATCTGAATTTTGATAGGATAAGATCGAATTCACTACAAAATCCGATTGACCCTGCAATGGCCTTGTGTCAGGAATGTTGAATAATTCTGCAAGCTCAAGCTCTCTTTCCGGCACATCAACATTTGAGTCGATTATTGTAAAATTACTGCTAAATAAGAAGTTGTTAAAGAATGGCGACAGAAAATCAAGCCGTTTTCGAAGTTCAAATTCCACACCAAACAGATTTGCCTCTTCTACATTTTGGAAGCCTTCCTGGTCATTATTTGATAATACAACTCGTTCAATCGGATCTTCAAAATCTTTAAAAAACCCGCTAATTGCGATAACTTCACCGGGGCTCATAAACCATTCCCACCGGGCATCAAAATTTTGAATCACGGTACGCTCTAATTCGGGGTTTCCGGTTGTAACACGCCCACCTGCAAAATCAAAGGCCTGAAAAGGTGCAATTTCCCTGAATGTCGGCCGTGCAATGGTTTGGCTGGCTGAAACCCTGAAATTCATATTGCTGCCGGCAGCATAAATAATACTTGCCGAGGGCAAAATATCATCCGTATCAATTTCACCGGGAACACGAGTTGAATCCCGGCTTACAATTAAGATATCCGTTTGTTCAAATCTTGTACCGCCTACCAATTTAAGCTTTTGTGTGATTGGAAGTTCTATCATTCCGTAGAAGGCTGTAACCTCTTGGTCGCCGTCATAATTATTTTGCCGGATAGTGGCATCTTCTATGATATTTCCAAAAACAAAATTTCCGGAACTCGTTGTGTCAATAATACCTACAGCTTCATCAGAAAAAAAAGCTTCCACATCTCCGCCAAAATCCCTGAAATTGATACCACCCGATTCGTAATCAAACTTCCTTTCCCTGAATGTTCTCTCTTTATCCTCGTACGAAAAGCCGGTTTTAAATTTGATAGTTCTGTTACTTCCGGCTTGAAACGGTACTTCAATATCGGCTTTAACCTGGTTATTGCTTTCATCCAGATCTCTGAATAATCTTGTAGGGAGTGTTGCATTTGAAGAACCAAGGTTTATACTAAATACCTGAAATGTAGAATCTCCTCTCGAAACATTTGTAAACTCATCAAAGAAAAACCGTAAATCCGGCTGCTCCTGTTTGGTATCGGCTAATGAGGCATTCCAGTCAAACTGAATGTTATTTAGATTTTTAAAGTAATGTTTACCCTTCAGCTGAAATGAGTTGACATTTCGTTCCGTATAATCCAGTACGAACGATTCGAAAAAGACATTTTCGGATGGGATATTTTTAGGGAAATTCCCTACCTGGTATCTTCCTGTATTTGTGGCATCCTGTGTTCTGAGGTAATTAAATCCGACCCTGTGGTTCTGATTGAGTTTGTAATTCAGACTTGCCATGCCACCCCAGTTTACATTTTTTGAACCCTTTATATCATTAAAAGTAAAATCGGCAAACAGTTCGTCAGCATTGGGATCGGTTGCATTAAATTGATTATTTACCCCATCATCGTAAAAGTCAAATTTCCTTGAGTATGAACCTGAAACAATAAGCCCAAGTGAGTTGCCAAAAATGAGTGTCTGGTCACCATACGTGAAGCTAAAATCATTATTCAGCTGCGACTTTTGATTACCGCCCAGAGGCCCTCCGCTGGGAATCATCGTACTTGAAAAAGCTTCAGATACATCATTTAGCTGCTGGGCCAAAACCGGGTCTCTTCTTGCAAATTGGCTTTGTGGAATATCTGTATTTGGATCACGGACTATTGCCGGCATATCTCTTGAGCCGTCATCAAATCCGAAAAAATCACTACTGCCAGAGGGCCCAATCAGAAAATTATTATTGAGACTTGACTGTGCGTTAAAACCAATTCCGGTAGTAATTGTAAAGATCGCTTCATCCGGAAATTCTTTTGTCCGTATATCAATATTTCCGCCGGAGAAATTGCCGGGTTGATCCGGAGTAAAGGTTTTTTTTGTTGTTACACTCGAAATCAGTTCTGATGGAAAGAGATCAAGCTGGGCTGAGTTCCTGTCAGGGTCTGCTGTTGGCAGATTTGTTCCGTTCAATTGAGAGTTTGTATATCTGCCACCAAGCCCGCGAATGATAACGTATTTGCCATCTTCAACAGTAGCTCCTGTAATTCTTTTTGCAGCTGCTGCTGCATCTCCGCTTCCTGTTTGTGATATGAATTCTGCAGAAATAGCATCAGAAAACGCAAGAGATTTTTGCCTTTCACCCAAAAGTGCGGCCTCATTGTTTAGAATTGATCTTGCTGTTACAACAACTTCTTCCAGTTCCTCGGTTTTGGGTTGTAAAATAATATCGAGCCTTAAGACCTCTCCTTCTTTAACCTCCACATCCTCTATGATAAGAGTTACATGGGAGATATAACTCGCTTTCAGTGTATAATTTCCCGGTTCGACATTTTCAATTGTAAAACGGCCGTCGAGATCTGTAGCATTTCCCTGACCGGTTTCTTCGATAAGTACAGTTGCACCTATAAGAGGTTCTCCGGTTGACTCATCAATAACAGTTCCGGTAATTTTACCTTCAAGAGGTACATCCGGATCATCATTTGCATTCGCTATTTCCGCCCCTTGAAACAGAACGAAAATTGACATTAGGATTAGTAAAGTATATTTCACTTTGTGCTGATTTTTTGATTGATTTTATTGTTGATGTAAAGCTACATCAACAACATTTCAGCACTGTTATGTGAACGTTATGAAACTTTGAAGTTTATGTTAACTGAGTGTTAACACGCCCGTAGATATTTGATTTTTTGGGGAGTTATTAGTGTCAAGTCAAATATGAAATGTCGGTCGAAACATATAAGTACTACTGGATCTGACAGCGTTGGGTTTTGTTAGAAAATCGCCTTATGCCACATTCTCTCAAAGTTAATGACGCTAACAGAAACCGGAAAAACGCCGGTATGCTGTCAGGTCTCATCCACCACTTTAGTCCTGCCAGGACATTAGAATGAAAAACTACTCTTTTTCTGATTCTTCTCTCTCTTCTTCTACTGAATTCCCGTTCGTTTCATCGGTTTCTTCAGTTTTATTTTTTTCTTTTCCGGATTTACTTTTTTTCTGCGGTGATCCGTTTCCTATTGGTTCGGTTTTATCATTACCAAAAATACCTTCAGGATAATTTCCCAGCGGGCGGTCGCCCAGTAAATCCCTGAGATCATGGGGGTTCAATACCTCTTTATCAAGAAGGGTTTTCGCCATGGTTTCGAGTTTATCGTTGTGCTTCATTAAAAGTTCGTATGTTCGCTGATAGTTTCTCCGGATGATTTCCTGAACCGCTTCATCGATGCGTTCAGCAGTTTTCTGGGAATATTTTTTATTAAAACCATAACTGTTATCCGAACTCGAAGAATCTTTTAATGAGAGATAACCCAGCTCTTTACTCATACCGAATTCTGCTACCATGGCAAAAGCCATATTGGTAATTCTTTCAAGATCATTTTGTGCTCCGGTAGAAATACGCCCGAAAATAATTTCTTCAGCTACACGTCCACCCAGAAGAGCACAAATTTTATCGTCCAGCTCTTCTGTGGTCATCAAGAACCGGTCTTCAAGCGGTGTCTGAAGCGTATAGCCCAGTGCTGCAAGTCCTCTGGGCACAATACTCACTTTTAAAACGGGATCCGTATGCTCCAGGAACCACCCCACAATTGCGTGGCCTGATTCATGATAAGCCACAATTTTCCGTTCCCTGGGACTAATCAATTTATTTTTTTTCTCCAGTCCCGCAACAACACGTTCAATTGCATCCTGGAAATCGATCATCTCTACAGCTTTTTTACCACGTCGGGCAGCTAAAAGAGCAGCTTCATTACACAGGTTTGCCAGCTCGGCACCGGCAAAACCCGGAGTCTGAGACGCTAACAATTTCAAATCAATATCATCGCTGAGCCTCAGTTTTGTTGCATGAACTTCTAATACTTTTATTCTTCCGTTCAGATCGGGTTTATCAATAAGAATTTGCCGGTCAAATCTGCCGGGTCGCAAAAGAGCTGAGTCAAGAACATCCGGCCGGTTTGTTGCCGCCATGATGATGACTCCTTTATCGGAATCAAATCCATCCATCTCGTTCAGCAACTGGTTCAGGGTGTTTTCTCTCTCATCATTGGAGCCCATCATCATACCTCTTCCGCGGCTGCGCCCAATGGAATCAATTTCATCAATAAATACGATACAGGGCGCTTTTTCCTTAGCTTGTTTGAAAAGATCACGAACTCTGGCAGCTCCGACACCTACAAACATTTCAACAAAATCTGATCCGCTTAAGGAGAAAAACGGCGTATCTGCTTCACCGGCTGTAGCTCTTGCAAGCAGTGTTTTACCCGTACCGGGAGGGCCAACCAATAGAACACCCTTGGGTAGTGAGCCGCCAAGTTTTGTAAATTTTTTAGGGTTTTTAAGAAACTCAACAACCTCTTCTACTTCTTCTTTAGCTTCCTCAAGTCCGGCTACATCCTTGAAAGAAACCTTATTTTCAGTCTGCTTGTCGTAGAGAGATGCTTTGTTTTTACCAATATTAAGCACCTGCTGACCGGGATTCATTCGCCGAAAGATAAAAACCCAGAATGCAACTAAAAGTGCAATGGGTATCAGCCATATCAGTATACCGCTAAACCAGTCTTCTTCGATTCTGACATCATAGGCGACTCCGTTATCATCGAGCATTGCACGTATTTCATCACCCTCAAGCATCGTTGTATGAAAGCGGTTTGGATCATTATCAGAGGATAACTCCCACTGGCTGTCGCTTTGAGGCGCTCGCTCTACAACACCTTCCTGAAATGCTTTTTCAGAATACTTGCCGGTAATTTCATTCCTGTTGGTAATGACAATTTCATCAACATACCCTTCCTGAACATATTCGAGAAATGTACTGTATTTGATCCGGTCAGAGCTTTCACCCGGAACCATATAAAAATTAAATGCAATCAGTATTAAAAATAGCACGACATAGATCCATACCGGAAATTTCGGGCCTTTTTTGTCTCCTTTTTGTTTCTTAGGAGGAAATTTTGAATTTGAATTATTATTTCTCTTGGACATCTGAAATATTTTCAATTAAATCATAAGCCATAAATATAAGGTATTTTACAGAACTCTGCGTCTTATGATTATAACCATTTATAAAATCTGTTTGCACCATAACGTTTCGCTGAATAAACTTATTGGCTGTACTGAACATCAGTATCGATAGTAATCGTTTCTTCAGTTCCGGTATTTATTACAATTCCGCGATTGGCATTTTGGACCCTGCCGATTACAGAAAAATCCTTACACTTCTCAGATAGAACTTCAACATCTTTCTCACTCATCGAGAAAAGCAATTCATAGTCTTCACCGCCATAAAACGCATATTTATCTACATCTTCCTGCATCTCTTCAGCAACTTCCCGTGTTTTCAGATCAATTGGAACAGAAGGCGAATAAATTTCAGCGCCGGTTTTTGATGCTTCACATAGTTTCTTCAAATCAGTAACCAAACCCTTGGTTATGTCAATCATTGAAGTGGGAATCAATTTTGATTCATTGAAATTTTTATAGAAATCATTTCTTGCTTTGGGTACCAGTTGTTTCTGAATAACGTATTCGTAATTATCAAGATCAGGCTGGAAATACTGATCATTGCTCTCTTCCCAGAATTTTTTTTCTCTGAGTAAGATTCTCAAACCGGCCAGTGCACCGCCAAGGTCGCCTGTAACACAAATCAGATCGCCGGTTTTTCCGCCATTTCGATAGGTCAAGTCGTTTTCAGAAGCATAACCTGTAGCCATTACAGATAGTATCAGAATTTGCTGAGAAGCACTTGTATTCCCTCCTGTAACCTGGATATTGTAATCATTACAGGCTGAGTGAATGCCACTGTATAGCTGTTCAATCATCTGAACTGAAATCTTATTTGGAACAGCGATATTAATAGAAATGTGAGATGGTTCTGCATTCATAGCATAGATATCACTAACTGCAGCCGTAACAGACTTATAACCTAAATGCTGGAGTGGTGTATAGGTAAGATCAAAATGGACACCTTCAATAAGCAGTTCTGAAGACTGAAGTGCAAATTCGCCTTCGGGCGGCATAACAACAGAACCATCATCATCTATTCCCTTGATAACTCTTTTTTTAGTGACTCCCGAATACTTCTTCAGTTTTTCGAGTAATTTTGTATACCCGAGTTCGTGTATCGTTTGAAATTCTTCTTTTTTTTGATTCATCTCATATATACTAAAAAAGGCATCCACATTTTAAGTGTAATGCCTTTTTTTAAATATTGTTTTGAAAAACTAACGGTCAAATTTCCCGCTTCGTTGAATAATTGATACGGAGCGTACCTGCTTGCCGCAGCTCCTGCTGAACATCCGTAACAATTCCAAATTCTGAGTCTTTATCAACACGAAGCGAAACGATCAATCTGGGTTCTTCAAGGAGTTTGTCATACATGATATTCCGGATTGCTCCAATATCATCAACCATTGCATCATCAATCTGAACCTTGGTTTCACCAAGCCTGTTGTTTGGCAATCTTTCGGGCCCGACATATACATAGCTGACCAATCTTTTTTGTTCAATCTTCTCTATGTTTTCGGCAGTGGTGAAATCTATTTGAACTTGCAGTTCAACTTCACGAAGCACTGTGGTAACCATAAAGAAAATAAGTAACATAAAGACCACATCAGGCATAGCAGATGTCGGTACTTTCTGCGATGTTTTTGCTGATTTCTTTTTAAAGTGCGCCATAAATTAACCTTCGTCGGGTTCTGCTATTGAGATTTTTTTAGGATAAAGCTCCTTTATTTCTTCCTGCTCAACAGAGTTTTCTTCGAGAGCAGAATAGGGAACACCAAACCGGCTCATTGATGCTTCTCTTCTCAATTCGGCATAGGCTCCCATCACCTCATCTAACATATCAATGTAAACACTATATGGTGTGCGCCTGTCGGTTTTGATTGAGACAATCGCATCATTCGGAGATTCAGAAAGATTTGGATCATTCGTTGGATTTGCAACAAATTCTTTAACGCGATCCCTGACCTCTGTAACCGAAACCGGCTGATCATCTAAAAGAACCATTCCCTGAGCATTCACAAGAATTTTCATCAGGTTTCTCTCTCTGACCGGTGGTGGTTCTATATCGTCGGGAATTGGAGGTAAAACCAGGCCAATCCCTGTATCTACATCAATAGTGGTTACCACCAGAAAGAATATCAGCAATAAAAAAGCGATATCAGCGAGAGATGACATTGGAATTTCAACTTCATCCCTTTCTCGTTTTTTAATCATATCTGTTACAATTTAAAAGTTCCGCGCATACCTGTAAAAATGATTGAAATGATCATGATTCCCATCATTACAACCATCGTGGCAATCCCGGCTCTGTCTGTGGCACCGGTAACCCCGTATGCTACAGCAAATACAACAAAGGGAACCGCCATTAAACCAAGCTTCTTAAACTCAGATTTACCACTCGAAACGTTCCGGACTCCGCCAACAAACATTCCGATTACTCCAATACCAATTAATGCAAGAGCAAGACCTATTGCGATTGTTTGAACCATTTTTAACCTCCTGTAAGGTATATTAGATATTTTTCAGCAATTTTATTCCTTGTCACTACCGGTATCTTCGGGAACGATTTGTTTGCCCTCTTTAAGCAATACAATTGAGTCGATCAGAGTAATTGAACTCTCTTCCATTTCTGAAATTAATCTGTCAATTTTAGATACACAATAATTATAAGCTACCTGCAGAATAATACCTGCCAATAGACCACCGGCTGTTGTAAGAAGTGCAATTTTAATACCACGGGCTACAAGACTTGGTGAAATATCTGCTGCTGCTTCAATAGCATCAAATGCCTCGATCATACCAACTACAGTTCCGAGGAATCCGAGAAGTGGTGCAATCGCAATAAAGAGTGCAAGCCACACTAGACCTCTTTCAAGGAAGCCCATTTCAATTGATCCATAAGTTGTAATTGCTTTTTCAGCGGCTTCAATTCCTTCATCAGCCCTCATCAGGCCTGCCTGAAAAACTGATGCTACCGGACCGCGTGTTTGTGCACAGAGTTCCTGGGCAGCGGGAATACCGCCTTCCTGTAGTGCTTCCTGTACATCAACAATAAATTTACGTGTGTTTATATCTGCAAGGTTCAGTGTAATAATTCGTTCGAGGAAGATTGCAAGACCCAAAATGAGTGCAATCAAAACGGGCCACATCCAGTCGCCACCCTCATTAAACTTTTCAACTATTACATTAAAAAAACCAGCATCTGCTCCATTTTGCAGGAAGAAGAGAGCTATAGATGAAGTCATACTGTTTACTCCGAGTTATTAGTTTTGGTTAAGGACTTTTTAAGTGATGCAAAATGATAGACCATTTCATATTAAATGTCAAAACAGGATTTAAATTTTTTCTCAAAAAATAATAAATGCTGTTTTTTAAAAAATCCGGTTTCTAAGTTTAAGTTATTTTCACTGCTCTAAAATGTCAAAAAACCGCACTAACTACAAGTCTCATTGTTTGAATTATTTCACTTCCGGGCACAGTTCGTCCGTCGTATTGCAATGAGCCTCTTAAAAATGAACTGAACCTGTATGTGCTGTTTATATTCCAGCTAACGCTCAAGCCTCTTCCCGCCCCCTCCGTGAGTTCAAATTCACCAAGGCTGGACGACGTTCCCTGAACATCTGTGTTCCTAAGCTGCAGCCTGATATTATTTTGAAGTGCTTTAAACAAAAATACTCTTGTTCTGTTTTCAACACGAATAATTTTGGCATTTGCAGCTAAACCGGGTATAAAACGATCTTCTTTTTCACTGTATGAAAAAAGTGTTTCATTTTCCGTTGAACGGTTAATAAAAATTCTCAGACCCGGCTCTACCGACCAGCTCGTGATATCAAATCCTCTGCTTGCAAACCTGCTGCTCTCATTTTTATCGGTCTCATATTTAAACGATGATAATAATCTGACAGCATCACTGACCCGGTAACCGCTTTCAAGTTCAAAAGAGCGTAATTTTTTTTCTTCACTTCCGGCCGACCGCTGAAACTGAATATCATTGCCAATAAAACTGAACCTTATATCCATAATATTCTCATCATCCGACCAAATCAATTCCTGCCGGATGGTGCGCTGTCCGTTTATGGTGGTGGCTTGATTTCGAAGAACCGAGGGATTCAGCAAGTAGACTTTTCGCAACTCTCTTTCAGTACTTGTTTCTTTCAATTCAAATAGTGAGTTCCAGCGGATCTGCCTCAGTACAGAGATAAATTTTTGATCCCCGGAGTTAAAAATCTCAGCAAAATTTATCCTGTTTCTGAACCTGACATTCAGATCGATTACAGGCAATAGATCGTCCGATGGTATAAACTGGCGAAGAAATGTACCTTCATTCGGATTCACTTCCGGAAAAAATTCATCAATTTGCTGAACTCCGTCATCATTCAAGTCCCGCCATTCAAATTGCCCGAGTTCGGGGCCAACTTCTATAAATGTCTCCTGAAAAAGTGCACGCCGCTCTGTATTTGCTTCATAAAGAAGTTCCCCCTCAACCCCCCCGTCCCAAATCAAATAGTTATTTACTGAACGAAGAAGCACGCCTCTTGATTCAGTCGTTTGCGTTTCTCTCAAAAAGGGTTCTTCTGTATTTTTTTGTCTGAACTGTACCTGGTTTTGTGTTCTGAATGAACTTGAAGGGGCATAAGCCAAACTGAACCTCTGGGTATTGCTGACTGATTCTTTTCGGATTTTTCCATTGATTGCTCTTTTGTTTAATCTGTATCCAATTCCGGTATTGATGGAAAAAGCCCCGGTTTCGTACCTGATACCCGGATTCAGATCATAAAATTCTATGGATCCCGCAAGCAGAGAATCATTCAGCGCCCGCTGATCTCTTTTTTCTGTCTCCCAGTCAACAAAAGGTGTAATTCTGCTCTCACCGATAGAAATGTTATAGTTAGCATTCCCAATTTGTTTAAACCAATCTCCTTTTTGCTCTGTAAACTCATCATCACTTGAAACCCAGTTCGATAAAATACGAACAGATGGTGCGTTCACTTCACTGCTTTCAAGGCTTACCTCAGCCCGTTCTCCATCGAATAAATCACGCTTGTTTATACCGCCTGAAAATGTGATTGAACTCTTCTCTGACGGACGGTAAGTCAGGTCTGCTTCGGTAATCCATTCCTCTTCTTCACGTCCCGGCTCATCCAGGTTCCAGATCCGGTCAAACTCCACGTCACGTACCCGGTCCATAAATTCAAATTTCCGGCCGGTAAATCGCTGTCTCACCGACCCGGAAAAAGTTCCGATCTGAGATTTATAGGAGGAGACGCTGAATCCCGTTGTAAATGCGTGATCCACATTATCATCATTCCCGCTGTTCGAAAACCGGTTCTTGTTGAAGTCACTGATACTCCATTCCCCGAATATTTCTACATTTTTATTCACCGCGAAACCGGACCGCAGCGATATCATCTGATGTTGTTTTGGCGCTTCCAGGCTTACCACCGGTTCATAACTTCCATTGCCCGGGCCAACCCACTCGAATAGCAGGCCGTTTGCTGTACCGCCAACCCTGCGATAACTGCCATTACCCTCATCAAAATTCGTGAAACGAACCCTGAATACAGAGGCGGAATCGCCGGGAATATGTTCAAATATCTGAAAAATTTGCCCTTCAAAAAGGGTATCAACTTTTGCATAGGGCACAAAATCAGGATTCTCCTGGAATCCAACCGAATCGGCACCGCTTACAAATGTATCTTCCACATCATCACCGAGTTCCCTGAGCAGCTCAATATCACTTTCACTTAACGACACCTGGGTGTTCGGATTACTGTTATCAGCCTCCCTGAGGTAAGTGGCAGCAAGGCTGAGTTTTCCTCCTGCCAGTTCATCATCACGGCCTTCCGCCGCAAAAAGAGTGCGTGTAAAGTTCTGCGTCAAAAATTGATACTCAGCCACAACCCTGGTCTCATCTGTAATCAGCAGGTTATTCGTAAAGGTAATCTCGCCAAGTGAATAATCGATTATATATTCATTTTCAACTCCGCGCTGAACCTGCCTGCCATTTACAAAAATTCGTTCGGATCCTGCAAGAACAATGATAAACTCTTCATTTGCATTTCCCTGCAATCTGTACGGCCCCTGAAGGCCTTCAATGCCCGTAAAACGCTGAACTCTGAATTCGCCCCTTGCTACAGACATCGCAGCGCTGTAATCGCCAAATCCGGTGTTTACCAGGCCTGTGCCGCCTTGCACCCGGCGGTTAACAACTGCAAATTTGCTATCAGTAAATGATACATCCACATCACCGAGTTCAAGCCGGGCATTTTCATGTCTGAGCTGGATAAAGACCCTGTCGAATTCACGCAGATTCTGAGTGCTTCCATCCGGCTGAATCGGAGTGGAACGATCGGTCAGTGAGGCATTAATGGAAATATCATCGGTGATCTGTCCGTTTAAATCCAGACGGAGGCCGCTTTCAAGCGAAAGATCCTGCCTGTTACCCACGGTGAATCCTCTTGTGAGACTTCCGCTCCGATTGAGATCTACATCACCGAACAGATCAGAGGTACGCTCACTTCTGCGGGCAACCCTGACGTTGTTTAATGTGTCAGCCGCAGAGAGTGTATCCCGCTCAATTATTTCGACGTCACGGAGTTTATAAACCCGGTTCAAAAAATCGGCCGTTTGCCTGTAATTGACAGTGACCCTCTGAACCTGGTTAATAATCGAATCGGGTAACTGGAAATTTAATTCTCCCGTTTCCTGATCAAACGACCAGTAAGCCTGATCGACTTCAAGGCCATCGTGATTTATTATCACTGTTTCTTTTATCACAAAAAAACCGATAAAATAGACAGAATCATTTTTGACCGAGTCGATCGTCATACTCTTTGTGATCGTTTCCTGAGCCTGAACACAGGCTGGTATCAACAGGTAAGAGGATCCGATCGTCGCAACAAATATCAGACACCAACAAACGGTTCTTAAAATAATTTGATAAGCCCCGGTAATAGCTTTTTGGTTTTATTAGCAGGTTGGTAACGATATTACATAGAAAATAATTGATTTTTGATGTGAATTTACCCCTGATGACGGGTTATTCATATTCAGGGAACCCAATCTGTTAACCGGACCGGAATAAGTTACTGCAAATAAAAAGTGGGAATTACATCCAAAGGATGATTCCCACCATAAATCTAATTATAACTTAACAATAAAAAAAAGCAACCGTATGCTATCGATTTTACCTCAAAAAATCGATTTAAATCCAAACAAAAAATACACCTTCCATGGCATCCTTGTTCAATCAGACTCTTTTCGGTTTCGGATCAGTCAGATCACTCTTCCTTAACAACCCAAATCTTAACCTGGGGTTTCAAATCCCCGAGCAGATCAATTGTAGCTGTAAACTCTCCAAGCGTTTTGATATCCTGATCGAGATTAATCTTACGCCGGTCAATGATAATACCTTTCTCTTCAAGAGCTTCTGCTACTTGTTTATTGGTAACGGTACCGTGAATTTTATCATCTTCACCAACCTGGGCTGAAATGGTGACAGAGGTAGCTTCCAGTTCTTCAGCAAGCTCCTTTGCATTTTCTGCGGTAAGCTCGGCTCTGAGTGCAGCTTGTTTTTTAGCATGTTCCAGCTGTTTGATTGCACCTTCGGTAGCCATGATCGCTTTCGCCTGGGGTATCAGATAATTACGGCCATAACCGTCTTTTACATCAACAAGCTCACCCGCATTGCCAAGGTGATTCATGTCTTCTTTTAAAATAACTTTCATAATCTGCCTTTAATTTTTATCGAAGATTTTCGGATACGTATGGAATGAGTGCCAAAAATCTGGCCCTCTTCACTGCAGTTGATAATTGACGCTGGTGCCTGGCACTTGTGCCGGTAACTCTGCGTGGCAAAATTTTACCCTGGTCGTTGATAAAACGATTCAGAGTATCAACGTTTTTGTAGTCGATATATTCAAAACCTGCCTTCGTGAATTTACACTCTTTTGTTTTTAAGTGGCCCTTTTTCGGGTGGGATGGATTTTTAATCATAATGTCTGATTTAGTGTTTAATTATCGTCGTCGGAATCTTCTTCTTCTTCAACTTCATCAAAGATTGTAGGCGCTTCTCCTTTTCTTCTCAATTCGAGATGGCGTTTCATTTTAGCATCGTATTTCAAGGTTAGAAAGCGAAGAATATCATCATGGATTCTCATGCTTCTTTCCATTTTTTCGACCAGGTCAGCAGGAGCATCAAAATACATATTTACATAATATCCATTGCTCTTTCCATCAATTTCATAAGCGAATGACCGCAGGCCCCACTCATCCACCTCGTCAATTTCACCATCATTGGATGTGATCAGCTCATTGACATAATCAACGATCTCTTTGAATTTTTCATCATCGAGAACCGGATTAATAATATACGTTAACTCGTAAAATTGTTTTTTCATAGATATGTTTTCTTTGGTTGTTTTCTGTTTGAAAACAGTCATTCTTCACATTTTGTGAGAACAACAGAGTCTGCAAAGATAAAGGAATTTAGATTAGCTTACAATTTTTAATATGATTTGATTCTCCTCGTATAGTTACTTTAGTGAATCAGAAATGCAGTGTATGTACCCGTATAATAACTGTTCAATAAATCCATCAGCCCGCTCATTGGAAATACAGGTTCTACACCATAGTAGATTGTTGCCACACACAAGATGAGAAGAGCGTATTTGAAGACAAATCCGGGAGTTTTCATTTCATATTCGCGGGTCGCTTCTTTGAAATAGAGATAAACCATCACGCGAAGATAATAGTAAACACTTGCCGCACTTGCCAATACACCAATAATTGCAAGGGGTATTAATCCGGCATTCACCGCTGCGGCAAATACGTAATATTTTCCAAGAAAGCCGACAAATGGCGGGATACCAGCAAGTGAAAAAAGAAAAATTGAAAGCAATACGCCCATCATCGGCTGCCTGAAACCGAGGCCGGCATAATTTTCAATACTGGTGAAATCCAGTTTTCTGTTATGTTCATAATAAGCGATAACACCAAATGCACCTACATTCATCAGGGTATAGGCAAACAGGTAGTAGAGAACGCCGGAATACCCTTCGGGTGTTCCTGCAGCAAGGCCTACAAGCAGATAGCCTGCGTGTGCTATACTCGAATAGGCAAGCATTCTCTTTACATTATCCTGAACCAGGGCAATCAGGTTACCGACAATCATCGTAATGATTGAAATTACCTGGACTATATGTGTAAAATCTCCTGACTGGCCCTCCGGCAACATTCTTGACAATACTATAATAAATGCAATGAATGTTGCAGCTTTGGAAGCTGTGGCCATGTAGGCTGTCATGGTTGTTGGAGTTCCCTGGTAAACATCGGGGGTCCACATATGGAATGGTACGGCAGATATTTTAAAGAAAAACCCGACCAGCAATAGTGCAGATCCCGCGATAAAAAGAAGCGATGGCTCTGCAGCCGCCGCAATCTCAGCGAGATCCATGGTTCCTGTTGCCCCATAGATCAGTGCAATTCCATAAAGAAGAAACCCGGTAGAAAACCCGCCCAGCAGTGCATACTTCAAGCCTGCCTCAGCCCCGGTTTTTTCATCTTTAATCAAACCTGCAATTACGTAGAGAGCAATTGACATGGTTTCAAGGCTGATAAATAGTGTAACAAGATTATTTGTGGATGCAAGACCCAGCATTCCCGTGGTGGCAAAAAGCACCATGGCATACAGTTCGTTTATATGATGATCAATGCTTTCCAGATAGTCGCGGGACAGAGCAATACAGAAAAGCGTCCCCAGCAGGATCAATAAAATACCGAAAGCAGATACACCTCCGTATGCAATCATACCGTAAAATGAAATACCGGCAGGGTTAAAAAGATCTCTGAAAGCAAAAAAAGAGGCAAGCAACAAAACACCCAGTGTCAGATAATAGGCCAGATTAACCTTCTTCTTAAAAGCTTCCGTTAAAAGCACCAGTAAACCGCCAGCGGCAACAATAATTCCAGGCAGGAATGTATTTAAATCATGCAAATAATCCATATGTCAAAAGGTATCGTATATAGAATCTATGGCTTTAGCCAGTTTAATATCTTTGGTTGTAACTTTGTCTCCTGCATCATGCGTATTAAGGGAGATCGTAATATTGTTATAAACATTGAATAACTGCGGATGATGGACCTGGTCTTCAGCTTCAAAAGCAATACGGACGATGAAACCGACAGCTGTTTTGAAATCTTTGAATTGAAAATCCTTCGTCAGCAAATCATCATCATATTCCCATCCATCCATTGATTTAAGTTCACTTGTAATCTGCTCCTTGTTCAGAATATCCATAAGTCAGTTTTCTTTTTTTGCATAAATTATCCTTTCAGTGTTTTGAGAATTGATATCGTACAGACTTGTCGTCCAGTCCGGCAAGTGATCCGAATTTGCCTCTTGTAACACAGCAACGCTTTTTGCTTCAGATCCGGATAGAATTGTCTCCACCCACTCTTCGGAATATTTAGTGAAGTCTACCGGACGTATGCCAATCCATACCATAAATATAACAAGAGGAATCAAAAGAGCTGTTTCCCTGCCGTTTAAATCAATCAGTTTCTTGTTCTCTTCATTTGTGACCGGGCCAAACATTACCCGCTGATACATCCATAACATGTAAACCGCTGCCAGAATAACACCAAGAGCAGCAAGTACGGCATATACTTTTTTATCATACAGTTCTGAAACAAAGCTGCCATTAAGGATTAAGAATTCACCAATGAATCCATTCAGGCCGGGAAGACCAATTGAGGCAAGGGTTGATATCATAAACATCACAGCAAATACAGGCATAATCTTAGCTATGCCGCCAAAATCCTTAATAAGCCGTGTGTGCCGGCGATCGTAGATCATTCCGACAATAAGGAACAGAGCGCCTGTTGATAAACCGTGGTTTACCATCTGGATGATAGCTCCTTGCATTGCAATTGTGTTAAAGGCAAAAATCCCAAGTATCACAAATCCAAGATGGCTGACTGACGAATAGGCAACCAATTTTTTAACATCCTTCTGAACCATGGCAACAAGTGCACCATATATGATTCCGATAATTCCAAGAATTGCCAGCCAGGGTGCAAATTCCATAAACGCATTGGGGAAAACAGGCAGGCAAACACGAACCAATCCATAAGTACCCATCTTCAGCATTATGGCTGCAAGCACAACCGATCCGGCCGTAGGCGCTTCCGTATGAGCATAAGGCAGCCAGGTGTGGAAAGGAAAAAGCGGGACCTTGATACAAAATGCAAGTGCGAAAGCCAGAAACATGTAAGTTTGTTCTACAAGGCCGATTTGATATTCAGGACCCGATATAAATCTCCAGTCGGCTGTAAAAGTGTGGATCCCCGATGCCGCACCGGCATGATATCCAAGATAAATAAGGGCGATCAGCATGATCAGCGAACCAGCAAGAGTGTAGATAAAGAACTTAATCGTTGCCCTGATTCGGTCAGCACCTCCCCAAATCCCGATCAGGAAATACATGGGAATAAGAGAGAGTTCGAAAAACACATAAAAGACGATTAAATCAAGAGCCGCAAAGACTCCCAATGAAGCTGTCTGTAACAGAAGCAGCATGGAATAATAGCCCGCAAGATGCTTTTTAACAGAATTCCAGGAAGAGAGTATAACAATCGGCCCAAACAAGGTTGTGAGCATAAATAGAAGAATACTCAGTCCGTCCAGACCTACAAGGTATTTGATATCCATACCTGGCAGCACCATCTCTCCTTCTGTGATGAACTGCGGCACAGACGAAGCAGATACATCAAATTTTAGCATGAGCGGTATAGATAAAAGAAAAGTTGCCGTGGTGGCAAGAAGACTTATCCACTTGATTGATTGCTCATTCCGAAAAAGCAAAATTCCGAGAATCCCCAGGAGCGGCAAATAGATTACAATGTTTAAGAGAAAATCCATAGGTCTATATGATCAAATCCATTTAGAATAACATAATAGTTAACACAAGTATCACCCCGATAACCAGGAAGAGCGCATAGCTGGATACCACCCCGGTTTGAATATATCGAAGCAGGCTGCCGAAAAGCCGTACTGTTCCAGCAATGGCATTTACCGTTCCGTCAACAATCTTCATATCAAAAACGGCCAGTACTTTATCGGAAATCCTGACAGTTGGATTTATGACCACCGTTTCGTACAACTCATCAAGATTATACTTTTGCTTCCATACGTTGTAGAGCTCACCAAAGCGAACAGAAAGCTTTGCGTCTGACTCCTCGAGCTGGTCATCTCCGTAAAGCCGGAAAGCAACAAAGACACCGGCAACCGCAACAATTATGGATATAAACATAAGAGTCCATTCCGCACCGTGTGAAAGTACGATGGCATAATCTGCTGCTGGCGAATAGAGCCAGTCATGAAGCAGGTTAATGTGGGCCTCAGCCCCGGTGAAAGTTTCCGCAATGAAATTGGGCACACCTAAAAACCCGCCGACTACCGACAATATCCCCAAAGACCAGAGAGGGATCGTCATGGTGGCAGGGCTTTCGTGAAGAAACTTATCTGAACCGGCAGCATCAGAAATTTTAGAAGGCAATTTAAAAGTGCCGTGAAAAGTCCCAAACGTTAACCTGAACATATAGAAAGCAGTCAGAAATGCGGTAATCATGCCCACACCCCACAAAATAATATAAAGAGCCCCCGCAAATTCGCCCATTCCCGCATTAAATGTATGCATCAGGATTTCATCTTTGGAAAAGAAACCGGCAAGAGGCGGGATACCGGCAATGGCAATCGTTGCAAGTAAAAATGTTTTGTAAGTGGAAGGCATATACTCTTTCAAACCACCCATGAACCGCATATCCTGAGGATCAAAGTGAACATCTTTACCCTCTTCATGCAGCTCGTGCTCAACATGCTCCATCGCATGAATCACCGACCCGGAACCAAGAAACAGACAGGCCTTGAAAAAAGCATGTGTAACAACGTGAAAAATTGCCGCTGTAAAAGCTCCTGACCCGAGTGCCAGAAACATAAAACCAAGTTGTGATACCGTAGAATAGGCTAAAACCCGTTTTATATCGTACTGTGTAAGGGCAATTGTTGCAGCCACAATTGCGGTGAGAGCACCCACAACGGCAACAATCATCATCAGTTCTGGAGATATCACAAACATGGGGGATAACCTGGTAATCAGATAAATCCCGGAGGTAACCATCGTAGCGGCATGAATGAGTGCTGAAACTGATGTCGGACCAGCCATTGCATCAGGCAGCCAGACAAACAGGGGGATCTGTGCACTTTTGCCAGTAGCACCAATAAGCATAAGCAATCCAATCCAAAAAACTGCCTCTGGTGTAAAAAGGCCCAGGTTCCCTAAGATCGCATCATAGTTTAAACTGCCAATAGTTTCGAAAACCATAAAAATGGCTATGAGGAATGCAAAATCACCGACCCTGTTGTAAATAAATGCTTTTTTTGCAGCATCTGATTTCGCCATATCGGCATACCAAAAGCCAATCAGCAGATAAGAACAGAGCCCAACGCCTTCCCACCCGAGAAAAAGGAGCAGCAAATTATTGCTCAATACCAGGTTCAGCATGGCAAAGATGAAGAGGTTCATGTAGGAAAAGAACTTCCAGTATCCGGGATCATGAGCCATGTAGCCAACAGAATAGAGATGGATCAATGCGCCGACACCTGTAACAACAAGAGTCATAACGAGCGAAAGTTCATCAATTCGGTAGGCGATATCAGCTGAAAAAGAACCGGCTTCAAGCCAGGTAAATAATTTCACGATCTGAGCATCAGAGCCGGCCGAGAAATTAAGAAAAAAATAGAGAGATATCAGAAATGGTACAAATACGGCAAGATTTGCAAGGATACCGATCAGTGTCTTCTTTTCCCTGAATGACGCTGAAGCCAGCCCCGCTACCCCGTTTAGTAAGAACCCGATAAGTGGCAGCCCGATAATCAGGCTGACAAGCAGTGTAACTGTGTCCATTCAATAACTTAATTTTTTGATTTTAGCACAGAGAGCTATCGCTGTAGAGACAGCTTGTATTAGTAAGATTTCAAAGATACAAAAATCTATCTGAAGATAAACTGTTAAGATGGACCAGAATGAAGTTTTTAAAAATAATACAGTTTCAAATTGCAATAGTGATATCTTTTTTAATATGTTTATCATTGAAAAAACTAACACTGCTGAACTGATGGGTAGAATCTCCTTTACAAGCCTTTTACTATCTTTTCTGTCGCTTATGGCTTTTTGGTTAATCATGAGCGGCTTTTTTGATATTCTCCATATTTCCTATGGAATCGTGAGTGTTGCTATAGTACTGGCTGTAAACTTAAAACTGAAAAAACATCGGTTTTTTGATGATGAGATGGATGATCTGCTCCATCTGCGATTTGGAAAAGTTATCCTATACATTCCCTGGATTTTACTGCAGATACTTAAATCCGGATTCCATGTGGCATTTATTATTTTAAAACCTTCAACTCCTGTTCAGCCGGCACTTTTAAAATTTCGGGTTGATCTGCCAAGTGCCCATGCAAAAATGATACTCGGTAATTCAATTACACTCACTCCGGGTACACTTACGATCGATATCAAAGGAGATGAATTCACTGTTCACGCACTCTCAAAAGCCTCGTATGAAGGAATTATAAGTGATGAAATGCCAAGAAAGGTGCGGGGGCTTTTTTTAAAAGACAGTAAACCCGTTATCTCTGATATCAAAATAAAAACAGAACAAATATCACCTTATCCTGAATGACTACTTTTTTCCTTTATAGTTCTGTTATACTGACAATTATCATTGCCGTGCCACTGGTTCGTGTTCTAAAAGGACCAACAGTATTTGACAGGCTTTTGGGGGCAAATGCTATCGCAACCAAAACAATTGTTCTGATTTGCCTGATCGGCTACATGTACGGAAGAATTGATATGTTTATTGATATCACCCTTGCATATGCAGTATTAGGATTTTTAGGAATACTGGCCATTGCCAAATTTGTATCTGTTAATCTTACTAATGGTGGTGATGACATCTGATCTGATTATAAACATTCAACTTATTTTGAGCGGTGTTTTAATCTGCCTGGGAATTTTTTTCATGCTGGTTGGAAGTATCGGAATTCTCAAACTGCAGGATTTTTACACACGGACTCATGCCATCAGTAAAAGTGATGCCCTCGGTGTGATGTTTGTTGTGGTGGGTTTGATTGTTTACGAAGGATTTACTCAAAACAGCCTGAAGCTTCTTTTTATAGTTGTATTCATATTTCTTGCAAATCCGATAGGTTCACACGCTCTTGCCAGGGCAGCAATGAGAAATGGGATTAAGCCGTTGCTTTCATCTGATAAAAAGAAAAAAACGAAAGAATCATGATTTGGGAACTTGAGTTTGTACTCTATATTTTTCTATTTCTCTCTGCTGTGGTTGCCCTGCAGGTAAAGGATCTTCTTGTTGCAGTAGTGATGCTAACAATTTTCAGTTTTTCAATAGCACTTTTATTTGTCGCAATGGGAGCTATAGATGTTGGTTTCACCGAAGCTGTTGTAGGTGCCGGAGTTACCGGAATCTTATTTGTAATCGCAATATACCAAACCACACGGGAGTCAACAGATTGAAATTACTTAAATTCCTTATACTTGCCGGTTTTGCATTTGTTTTGATATATGCATCTTTGGATCTGCCCTATCGCGGAGATCCGGATAACCGAATGCATCACGATCAAAGTATCACAAATACCGAAGTAGCCGGAAGTTATTACATACAGGAGGCTTACAATGATACAAAAACCCCAAATATTGTTACGGTAGTTTTGGGTGACTACAGGAGTATTGACACTCTTGGCGAACAGGTAGTGATTTTTACTGCCGGCTTGATCACATTACTAATTTTAAGAAAATCAAAGCGGATATGAGAAGTCAATTTCATTCTCCCATTGTGATTTTGGGTACCCGTTTATTGAGTCCTTATATTATGCTTTTCGGTCTCTACGTGATCTTTCACGGCCACTACAGTCCCGGAGGCGGTTTTCAGGGTGGTACATTACTTGCTGCTTCCATTTTGTTAATACGGCTTGCCGGCGGTGAAAATATCGCCAGGCTTCAAGTCCCTGAATTTTCGACGACTCCTTTAGCAGTAATTGGTGTCGTTATTTATTTCGCAACCGGTTTTACAGCGATGATGATGGGTGGATTTTTTCTGGATTACGAATTTCTGCCGATACCCGGCCTGGACCCTGCGATGCTTCGAAATACCGGTATATTAATTATTGAAGTTGGTATCGGAGTTGCTGTAATGGCCATCCTGATTATGATTTATGACAACATGGTACGAGGTGAGGATTATGCTTGATTTTTTTGTAGGACACTATGCATACTGGTTTACAATTCTTCTGATATGCACGGGACTGTATGGCATATTGATGAAAAAAAACCTTGTAAAAAAACTAATTGGACTAACCATCCTTCAGGCATCAGTTATACTCTTTTTTGTCAGCATCGCATCTAAATGGAACGCGACCGTTCCTGTAAAGGCCGACAGTATTCCGGTTGAAATTGTTTCCAATTACCTCAATCCATTACCCCACACCTTAATGCTGACGGCAATCGTGGTTGGGGTGGCTACGCAGGGAGTGGCATTTGCCCTGCTTATTGCTATTTATAACCGGTACAAAACACTTGACGAACAGGAACTGTTAGATAAGATTCAATGATCGAATCACATATACCTGCTTTAATCCCATTAACGTTTCTGGCTTTTTCAATCTTGATACCCGTCCTTGGGATATGGCGAGAACGCATCAGCTATCATCTTGCAGTAGCAGGCAGTGCCGTAGCTTCTGTTATCTCACTCTATGGGTTTTTTGAATATCTGAACCATGAACCTGTTCGATATTTTTTTGGCGGCTGGCCGCCTCCAATTGGCATAGAATTCGTCTATGACGGTTTGTCATCATTCTTTGTTCTTGTAATTAATTCAGTTGCCTTTCTGGTATTAATCCATTCCAAAAAAATCGGTGATTTTGAATTCCCGGGAAAAAAAATGCCCTTTTATGCGCTTTCTATGCTTATGATGCTTGGCTTCAATGGAATGGTTCTAACGGGTGACCTTTTTAATCTATATGTATTTCTTGAGATATCTTCACTATCAAGCTATGCCTTGATCGCAATCGGGCAGAGACAAGCGCCTTTCGCGTCATTCAGGTATTTGATTGTGGGTACAATTGGCGGATCATTTTACCTTCTTGGGGTCGGCTTTTTATATACCGTAACCGGTACACTGAATATCATTGATATGACAGCCATGCTCCCGGGTTTCTACACAAACTCAGCTGTAGTTACCGCTTTAATTCTTATGGTATCAGGAATAGGAGTAAAAGCTGCACTTTTCCCCATGCACGGATGGCTGCCCGATTCATACACGTTTGCATCCTCAACTTCCACGGCTCTTATTGCACCAATAGGAACAAAAGTAGGTGCCTATATTTTAATACGGATCATACTTCACCTGTTTGGCGCAGAGCTTTCAGATGGAGTGATACCTGTAACAACAATCGTTGGCTCGCTCGCTTGTGCAGGTATTCTCTACGGATCCATTATGGCTATCGGCCAAACGGAAATGAAACGGATGCTTGCCTACAGCAGTGTGTCCCAGATCGGTTATATCATAATGGGACTGAGTCTTGCCAATCCTTTAGGATATGCCGGAGCACTGCTGCACGTATTGAATCATGCTGTCATGAAAGCCTGCCTCTTCCTGGTTGCCGGCAATTTACGTTTGAAAGAAGGGCATTCCGATATCAGTAAGTTTGATGATTCATATCGGAAAAAATACCCGGTTACCATGCTGTCATTTTCAGTTGCAGCCATTTCCATGGTAGGCCTGCCTCCACTGGCCGGATTCTTCAGTAAGTGGTATCTGGCACTGGGAACGATTGAAAACGAAAACTGGATCTTTCTTGCAGTTATACTGATCAGTTCTCTGCTGAATGCAGTGTACTTTTTCAGGATTCTGGAAAAAGTTTACATGAGTAAACCTGAAGAAGAAATTCCTGAAGCTTCAACTGCAGCGGCGTCGGGCATATCCAAAAATGAAGTTTCCGCAAGCATGATTACACCTACTGCAATATTTGCAATTTCCCTTTTTGTGATCGGATTTGCCAATGCTGTTATTGTTGCAGCACTTTTAAACATATTTCCCTTTTAATGGATTTAGAACCGAAAATTAACTGATTGATGGAATTCAACTACGTACCTTTATTTGCGATTTTGGCTTCACTGATTGCGGTTCCTTTTATCCTCATAAGTTCAGGAAAACCTAACCTGCGTGAATTTTGGACAATTCTTGCCTCTGCAGTCAAGTTTATCCTGGTTCTGACACTTTTGCCGGGAGCCATTGCCGGCGAAACAGTTGTACTAAATTTATTTGAAATCGCCCCGAATGTTCCTTTTCAATTGAAAGCAGACCCTTTTGGAGTCTTTTTTGCAATTATTGCCTCAGGGTTATGGATCTTTACTTCATTTTACTCTATTGGATATGTGCGCGGAGCCGGTGAAAAAAAGCAGACAAGATATTTTGCAAGTTTTGCCGTTTGTCTTTCAGCAACTATTGGTGTTGCTTTTGCAGGAAACCTTCTGACTTTTATAATTTTTTACGAAATCCTGACTCTTGCAACTTATCCTCTCGTTATACACAAGGAAACCAGGAAAGCGATCAACGCCGGACGCAAGTACCTGGCTTATACCTTAACCGCCGGATTACTCTTAATTGCTGCAGCAGGAATCACCTATTTTTATACCGGTACTCTTGATTTCCGGCCGGGTGGTATTTTCAATAACGTGGATCTCTCACAGACAGTGATGATTTCGGTTTTTTTGCTTTTTATTGGCGGCGTTGGGGTTAAAGCAGGTATTATGCCACTGCACAGCTGGCTGCCGTCTGCCATGGCCGCTCCTACTCCGGTCAGTGCCCTTTTGCATGCAGTTGCAGTTGTGAAATCAGGTGTTTTCGGAGTGATTCGGGTCATTGGTTTTATTTTTGGAACCGAAACAATGGAGGCTTTCGGGCTGAATGAAATTGTGATGGTACTAGCAGGATTTACAATTATTGTTGCTTCATTATTGGCATTCGCGCAGGACAATTTAAAACGCAGGCTGGCTTATTCCACTGTGGGACATTTGTCTTACATCGTACTTGGTGCAGCTCTTCTAACGCCTTTGGGCATGACAGGAAGTATCATGCATATTGCAGCCCATGCTACAATGAAAATAACGCTGTTCTTCTGTGCAGGGGCTATTTATGTGAATCTCCATAAGGAGAATATCAGTGATCTTAACGGTATTGCCAAAGCCATGCCATGGACAATGGCAGCTTTTGTCATCGGTTCAATGGGGCTCGCAGGAATTCCTCCGCTGAATGGATTTGTAAGTAAATGGTATCTTGTCCTGGGATCACTTGAAGGTGAAATGCTGATTCCGGTCTTTATTTTAGTAATAAGCGGCCTCTTAAATGTTGGCTACTTTTTTCCAATTATTCAAAGAGCTTACTTCAGAAAAGGTGATGAAAGTTTAAGTAATTACGGTGAGGCATCTCCCTTTATGGTGGTACCAATAATGATAACGGCTGTATTATCACTGATTTTTGGAATATTTCCCGATCTGTTTTTCCATTTTTATGAGATAGCAGGCAACGTAGCATCAACTTTATTCAAAGGAGGATAAAACAATGAAAACATGGCACTGGTTTGCTCTCGGACTTCTCACCTTAATTACGCTGGTTCTGGAATTTACTGTACTCGCAGATTATGATTCCCATTGGTGGGATTCTATACCCGCATTTTATGTAATCTGGGGCTTCATAAGCTGTGTCCTCATCATCTATGTATCTAAATGGTTTGGTAAAATTTTCCTGTTCAGAGACGAATCCTATTATGATAACTGATATTCTTTTTTTTCCGGCCCTTATTTTAATAGCAGGTGCTTTCGTGTTGCCTCTGCTGCCTGAACGAGTGCGTCCTGCACTTTTTCTGCTTTTTCCTGCATTTGCCCTTGCCGGCATCTGGATGATGCCTGAAGATTTTACGCTGACAATGGGGCTGACCGCTTATGAACTCGTGCTTGTTCAAACAGATGCATTGAGCCGCATCTTCGGTACCATTTTTGCTATGATCGCAATTATAGGGGGCATCTATGCATATCACAATAAAAGCCTTGGAGAACAAAGCTCTGCACTGGTCTACGCAGGCGGAGCCCTCGGGGTCGCTTTTGCCGGTGATTTCTTCACTCTGCTTGTCTTCTGGGAGCTGATGGCATTCAGTTCCTCATATTTGATATGGGCACGGAAAAAAGAGACTTCATTAAATGCCGGTATGAGGTATCTGATTTATCACTCTCTTGGCGGCGGTATTCTGCTGGGCGGTATTATTATGCATTTAAATGAAACCGGCAGTATTCTGATAACCAACTTACCGGACGCGTACTCCCCTTCATCTGTATTAATTCTGATCGGTGTATCCATTAATTCGGCTATTCCGCCGCTTCATGCATGGCTGTCAGATTCCTATCCTAAGGCAACGATTACAGGTGCAGTTTTTATGAGTGCCTTTACGACCAAGTCAGCTGTGTACGTGCTGATGCGGATTTTTCCCGGATGGGAAATTCTGATCTGGTTCGGTGTAATCATGGCACTATACGGTGTTGTATATGCAGTTCTTGCAAACGATATCCGGGAAATTCTGGCGTATCATATCATCAGTCAGGTTGGATATATGGTTACCGGTGTGGGCATTGGAACCGAAATGGCATTAAATGGAACTGCAGCTCATGCTTTCAGTCATATTCTCTACAAATCTCTTCTGTTTATGGGTGCAGGTGCCGTTATATACTCAACCGGAAAAAGTAAGCTCACTGAACTCGGAGGATTTGCAAAAAAAATGAAAATGGCCGTCTTCCTCTATATGATCGGAGCCTTTTCCATTTCCGGCTTCCCGCTGTTCAATGGGTTTATCAGTAAGTCAATGGTCATTCAGGGTGCAACAGATGCCCATCTCGAAGTTGTTACACTTCTTCTTTTAATGGCATCAGTAGGTACCTTTCTGCACACAGGACTCAAACTGCCGTATTTTACATGGTTTGGAACTCAAAAAAGTGAAATCACAGTTAAACCTCTACCGGTAAATATGCTGATCGCAATGGGAATCGGGGCTTTTTTCTGTACCCTGTTTGGTGTATATCCTGCATTGCTTTACAACTATCTGCCCTTTCCGGTCGACTACGAACCATATTCAGTCTACCATCTGGTCGAAACCACACAGATACTTGTTTTCACCTATATTGGTTTTTGGATCCTTCGAAAAAAACTGGAGGGTGAGCCAAAAATCGCCCTTGATACAGATTGGTTTTACAGAAAACCCGCTCCAGTTGTCAGAAGAATATTTGTCACAGCCCCGGATGCCATTTTCGGATGGTTTGAAAATACCACACTAAATGTTGCAAAATTCTTGAGTGAAAATTTCCAAAATCCAATGGAATGGCTGAACCCATTTACCAGACACGAAAGAGAATCATCAACCTACAGTCCGCAGATGGGACTGGTAATGAGTTTCATTCTGTTAACTATCTTTGTATTTGGTTTACTGATGATTATATAATCAGGTAAGATTTACCCTTGAGAATTAAACTCAAATAATGTGAAGATTACCACCGCAATAAATTCACTTCACTAATATCCACAGAAAGGTTGTTTCTGAATATGGCGAGAATTATAGCCAACCCAACAACTACCTCTGCTGCAGCAACAGAAAGAGAAAAGAAAACCAATATCTGTCCGCTGATATCCCCGTGGTAGGCACTGAAAGATACCAATGAGAGGTTCACGGCATTCAGCATCAGTTCAACACACATAAAGACCACAATAGCATTCTTGCGCGTGAGAACCCCGATGGTTCCTATGGTAAAAAGAATTGCACTTAAAGCAAGATACCAATCAATTCCTATCACTGTACATTCCCCTCTTTTTTGATTTTAAATTGTGCAACGACAAGAGCCCCGACCACAGCAGCAGTTAATAAAATTGCAGTCATTTCAAACGGAAACAGATAATCGGTAAAAAGCACATCACCAACTGCTTCCACTGTTCCGATATGAATCATCTCATCCGATATTTGAGGCAGCATATCAGTAATTCCACCCAGACTGTATAAAACCTGCCCCAAAACTACTACACCCAGCAGAAAAGCAAGAAAATATTTCAACCTGAAGGTATCCATCAGACTCTCCTCTTCTTCCACATTAAGCAACATAATTACAAACAGAAAGAGGACCATGATTGCTCCTGCATAGACAAGTACTTGAATAATCGCTAAAAACTGAGCCTGCAAAAGAAGATAAATACCGGCAACTGAAATTAAATTAAGCACAAGAAAAAGAGCACTGTTAACAGTGCTTTTACTCAGAACCATGGCTAAAGCTGATGAGATAGCAAGAACAGCAAGTATTACAAAAACGTATGTATCCATGTTTTAATCATTAAATTTAGATCAGGAAAGGTAGACAAATTTGGATATGGCATCAAGGCGAAGGATTGTAATTTTTTAAAATTACATAAAGTAAAAGATGCCGATGCCGCCCACTATCCAGCAGTAGTAGGCAAAGAGATGAAATTTATCTTTTTTCAGAAGAATAATCAGATAAGTCAGTGCTGCATATCCCGACAGAAACGATGTGAAAAAACCTACAACAAGCGGTGACATGCCAACTGATACTCCCAGTTCGAAAAGATCAAGCATCTCTTTAAGCATGGCTCCTGCGAGTACCGGTAATACCATTAAAAATGAGAAATTTGCTGCGGTTTCTCTGTCAATTTTCAGGAAGAGTGCAGTGGAAATCGTTGAGCCTGCCCTGCTGATTCCCGGCAGAATTGCAAATGACTGGGCCAGCCCGATCAGAATGCTCTTCCAGGCATTATTGGTTTTTGTAAGCTGTCTCATAAATTTTGTCAAAAATAAAAGTATTCCTGTAACCATCAGCAGAGATGATACAAGCAGAGGATTGATGAAAATCTGTTCTATCTGCTCTTTCATCGTAAAACCCACGATTCCCGCCGGAATCATACTTATTAATATATAACCGCTTAACCGCACATGTTCGTTACTTGAAAATTCACCTGATCTTATTGCGGAGAGTTTCAGATTTCTAAAAATATCACTGAATATTTCCTGTAACTTTTTTCTGTAGTAAACAGCGATACTGCAAAATGATCCGAAATGCACAACAATTTCAAATGTAATGCCGGGAGCAATTTCCGAATCAAACAAAGCACGGCCCAATGCAAGGTGTCCCGAACTGCTGACCGGAAGAAACTCAGTAATGCCCTGAAGTAAGCCTAATAAAAATGCTTGTAATAAATCCATCTGAAAAATGTTATATGACGTATGTCTCTGCCGGTTTTTTAAATTGAACGGACATGTAAAACTATAAAATCTTTACCTTTCAGGGTTTGTAACTATCACTGTTTATTCGTTCATTATATCCCTCTGTTTAGAAGTCGGGAAATATACCAATATCAACTTGAAAATTAAATTAATTTATTAACATGAGTACTACCCTTGATATGCAGGCACTGGGCGAAAAAATTGAAAAACACAGTGCATTTATTGATGAAATCTACCACGAACTTGATAAAGTAATTATTGGCCAGAGATATATGATCGACCGGCTTCTGATCGGCTTGCTTGCGGATGGCCACGTTCTTCTTGAAGGTGTTCCCGGCCTGGCAAAAACTCTTACGGTTTCTTCTCTTGCAAAAGTTATCAATACCAAATTTCAGCGGCTGCAATTTACCCCTGATTTACTACCCGCCGATCTGATTGGTACCCTGATTTACAATCAGAAAGATGGCGAGTTTACGGTTAAGAAGGGCCCTATATTTGCAAACATTGTACTTGCAGATGAAATCAACCGTTCGCCGGCCAAAGTACAGAGCGCATTGCTTGAAGCTATGCAGGAGCTGCAGGTTACGATCGGTGAAACAACCTTCCCCCTCGATGAACCCTTTCTCGTGCTGGCTACCCAGAATCCTGTTGAACAGGAAGGAACATACCCCCTGCCGGAAGCACAGGTTGACAGATTTATGCTTAAGATAAATGTCGGGTATCCAACTGAAACAGAAGAACTTGAAATTATGCGGAGAATGGCCAGAACCGGTAAAAAACCCCAATTGGATACTGTTATTCAGCCAGACAAGATTCTTGATGCGCGAAAAGTTATCAATGATATATATGTGGATGAAAAAGTTGAAAAATATATTGTGGATCTGGTATTCGCCACCCGGCAGCCAGAAAACTACAAACTTGAGGAACTAACCGATCTGATAAACTTCGGCGGTTCGCCCAGGGCAACCATTAATCTGAATCTTGCTGCCCGTGCACATGCTTTTATGGAACACAGGGCTTATGTAACTCCTGAAGATGTTCGTGAAATATGTATGGATGTTTTGAGACACAGAATTATACCTACTTTTGAAGCCGAAGCTGAAGAAATATCATCTGAAGATATAATTTCTAAAATACTTTCAACTGTACAAGTCCCGTAATTTTATCATATTTTTTGAATTGTTTAATTTTTTAATTTTATTTATGTAAGGTATTCATAAATAAAATGGACAATGAAAGTTAAATTTGTTCCAAAATCAGAGATTACAATTTCAAGGAAAAGTTCATCAAAATATCAGGATTTGATTGATGCAGCAAAAAAGTTAGAATCCGGCGGGAAAGCACTTCAGGTAAAATATCGTGATCAAAGAGAACTTAGCTCTATGCGCAACATTATTTATTCACTAAATAAAGAAAGTGATAATGCAATACGGAGCAATAAAGATGCGAAAAACAGAATTATCTATTTTTACAGAGAATAATTCATTTTTTCATTTTTAAAATTTACTTATAAAAAAAGCTTCCTGTAAAAACAGGAAGCTTTTTTTATGTTATTCGAAAGTTCAAATCAGAAGATATTTATCAATAGGGATCTTATTCCTTATCTTCTTCTTCCTCTTTCTCCTTCTCCTCTTTCTCTTTGTTTGCAAGTTTTTCAGCAAGCCCGGAAACTTCACCTAGTGTTGGGGTTCCGGTCTTAACTTCGCCTGTTTCTTTTGGCTTTTTAGGCTTGCTTTTGGTTTTCTTGGCTTCTACCTCTTTTTGAGTGATTTCAATCGTTTTGCTTGACTCATCAAACTCAACTACAAATCCTTCAATTTTATCCCCTTCACTAAAAGCAGAGCTGATATCTTCAACAGGCTCAGCAAGCTTGTCGCCGGGCAGGAAAGCATCCACGCCGAGTGGTAATTTTACAAACATGCCTTTATCTGTAACTTTTGAAACCTCACCTTCTACTTTTGAACCGGGACCATACTCTTCAGCATATTTTTCCCATGGATTATCTCCAACTTGTTTATGCCCGAGAGTAATTCTGCGATTCTCAAAGTCTATTGCCAGTATCACTACTTCAATCTCCTGGCCCTTTTCAACAAGATCATTTGGATGATCTACGTTTTCGGTCCAGCTGAGATCAGAAATATGAATAAGTCCGTCTATTCCCGGCTCCAGTTCCACAAACACACCAAAGTTGGTGAGATTTCTGACTGTGCCTTTGTGTTTTGATCCAACCGGATACCGCGTCTGGATTTCACTCCACGGATCATTTTCGAGCTGTTTTACACCCAATGAAATTTTCTTCTCATCCTCGTTGATATTGAGCACAACGCACTCAATAATGTCATCTTTCTGAACCAGTTGAGAGGGATGTTTTACATGTTGTGTCCACGACATTTCACTGATGTGAATCAATCCTTCAACTCCTTTCTCCAATTCAATAAATGCACCGTAATCGGCTATGGAAACCACACGGCCCTGAACTCTGAGATTTTCAGGATATTTTTTGTGAATTTCATTCCATGGATGAGGCTGGAGCTGTTTTAATCCAAGGGATACCCGTTTGCTGTTTTCGTCAAATTCAATAACAGCTACGTTCATTCGCTGATCGAGCTTCACAATTTCTTCGGGATGGTCTACGCGGCCCCATGATAAATCTGTGATGTGCAACAGGCCGTCAACTCCTCCAAGATCAATAAATACACCGAAATCAGTGATATTTTTGACAATTCCCTCGAGTACCTGGCCGGCTTCAATCGTATCAAGAATTTCTTCCCGCTGCTCTTCAAGATCAGATTCAATCAGGGCTCTGTGTGATACAACCACATTTTCAGCCTGCATATTTAATTTCACAACCTGAAATTCCATTGTTTTACCAACGTAAGCATCAAAATCCCTGACGGGACGAACATCAATTTGAGAACCAGGCAGAAAAGCGTCTATTCCAAACACATCGGCTACCATTCCACCTTTGATTCGTCTCTTAATATATCCTTCAATAATTTCACCTGTTTCATGAGCCTCTTCAATTTTCTCCCAGGCCTGTAATACATCAGCTTTCTTGCGGGATAAAATAAGTTGCCCTTCACGATCTTCAACTTTATCGAGGAATACTTCAACTTCATCACCAGGCTGAAGATTTTCAATCACCTTCGATGAAAATTCATTAACAGGTACAATTCCTTCTGATTTGAAACCAATATCTACTACAACATATTTTTCATCTACCGATACAACAATTCCGGTGACAATTTCTTTTTCTTCAATTTCATTCAGAGTGTCTTCATACATAGAGGCAAGCTCATTGAACTCAGAATCCGTATAATCATCTGATGCTGCCTGCAACTGATCGAATGTATAAACTTCTTCGTCTACTTCGCCTGTGTAGGTGTGAATTTCCTCCACCTCTTCAACAATCTCTTCCTCTTCACTGGTTTGTTCTTCGGCTTGCTCTTCCCCGGACGTTACGGTCTCACTTGATTCAGCCTCTGCCGGCTTTTCTTCTTCTCTTTTTTCAGTTTCAGCTGTTACATCCGCAGCTTCTTTCTCTTCAGCGGCTTCTTCAGTTTCGGCCACATCTGTTTCACTTAGTTCCGTATTTACTTCCTTCTCTTCGTTTATGTTTTTGTTTTTTAGATCTTCTGTCATTTAAATAACCTGTTAATAAATAAACCGCACTCTGACTTTCAGAATGGGATTAGAGTTCGTGTTTTAGTTTAAAATTCTCTTTTTGATAACTGAACTGATTTTTTTCACTTGTTCATCAAATGTCAGTTGTGATGTATCAATATAAATTGCATCCTCTGCTTTTTTCAGAGGATCGGCTGACCTCGTGGAGTCTTTTTCATCTCTCAGCAGAATATTTTTTTTAATGTCTGCCTCCGAGATTTCACTCTGGTTGTCATTCAATTCTTTAAAACGTCTTCTTGCTCTTTCTTCAACTGTTGCATCCATATAAAATTTTAAAGCTGCATCAGGAAATACTGCCGTACCAAGATCTCTTCCGTCAGCAATGAAGATACCATTTTTTTTAACAGCCTCTCGCATCAGTGAATTCACATATTCCCTGACACGTTTCCTTGCTGCAATTTCACTGACATTATTTGATACCTCTTCCGATCTTATGAGATCGGTTACATCAAAACCGTTGATGCTTACAAAAAATGTAGAATCAGCAAAATTGAATTGAATTGAATGATCCGACAAAGACTCAAAGAACTTCTCAACTGATGGTTTGCCTTTCTGAAGCCAAATTAAGGTGATTGCCCTGTAAATAGCACCTGAATCCAGATATTGAATATCAAGTTTATTTGCAATAGCTTTCGCGGTAGAACTTTTACCTGACCCGGCAGGCCCATCAATTACAATTATCATCATGAGAACAGCCAATTTAAATTTAATTTGAGAAAGATTCAATCTATTCTTGAATTGTGACGGGATAAATCTTAATTTTCTTGACTTTAAATAGTCGGGTAATAACAAGTTTAAATAATAAAATTATGCCACAACATAAATCCGCAGAAAAACGACTGCGACAAAATGCCAAAAAACGAGAGCATAATAAGAGCAGGCGTTCTAAAATGCGGACTCTTATAAAAAATGTTCTGAATTCAACTGATAAAACAGAAGCTGCTGCACATTTGAAAAAAGCTGTCAGTTATATAGATAAACTCTCAGTAAAAGGGAATATTCATCCAAACAATGCCGCTCGCAAGAAGGCCAGGCTCACGAAACACGTAAACAATCTTTAGTTTTGAAAACCACTCCATCCAAAGCTCTGTTAGTTATCCTCGATGGGTACGGGATCTCTGTAGATCCTGATGTCAGCGCAATTGAAAAGGCTAAAAAACCATTTATTGATTCTCTCTTCGCCAGGTTTCCGCATGCACAGTTATCAGCAAGCGGTAAAAGTGTTGGTTTGCCTGAAGGACAATTTGGCAACTCTGAAGTAGGCCACCTGAACATCGGTGCCGGCAGAGTTGTATGGCAGGAGCTCTCACGAATTAACCAGGCTATTGAAGACGGATCTTTTTACGAAAATGAGGTCCTGACAAATGCTTTTGAACACGCCTCAGATAAAGGCCGGATTCATATCATGGGGCTCTTTTCAGACGGAGGTGTGCACAGTCACAATAACCATCTCTTTGCCCTTCTGGAAATGTCTAAAAAGTACAATTTAGACAATACGTATGTTCATGCATTTACAGATGGACGTGACACCTCTCCACATGGCGGTTTAGAGTATTGCAAGGAATTTCGAAAAGAGGCTGAAAAAATTGGTACCGGAAAACTGGCTTCTATTGTGGGAAGATATTTTGCTATGGACAGAGATAACCGCTGGGAAAGAACCGAAAAAGCTTATAAACTACTCGTTCACGGAAAAGGCAAAGAGTATGAAAATCCGGAGTCTGTTTTTGAAAACTCCTACGAGAATAACATCACCGATGAATTCCTGGAACCACATCTCCTGAAATCAGATGATGAAAGCCGCATTCAAAAAGGTGATACCATAATTTTCTATAATTTCCGGGGTGACCGGATGAGACAATTGAATAAAGCTCTTCTCCGATTTGAAGAAGTTGAGTTCGAAACGGATGATCTTGATTTGAATATTGCCAGTTTCACTTCTTATGATGATCAGTTCAGTGATCACATTCAGGTTGCCTATCCGCCGGCCGACTTAAAAAATACGCTTGGCGAATACGTAAGCAGGCTGGGACTACGGCAGCTCCGGATTGCCGAAACTGAAAAATATCCTCATGTTACCTACTTCTTTAACGGAGGGGTTGAAGAACCAAATAAAAATGAAGACCGGATCATGGTGCCAAGCCCGAAAGTTGCAACCTATGACTTGCAGCCTGAAATGAGTGCTCCCGAAGTGGCTGATAAATTGTCTGCCGCACTCGAATCTGAAAAATATCATCTGGCCATTTTAAATTTTGCAAATCCTGACATGGTAGGTCACACAGGAGTTATGGATGCCGTTGTAAAAGCAATCGAAACAATTGACAGTCAATTAAAAAAGGTGATTGAAACTGCAACGGATCACAACTATAAGGTCTTGATTATTGCAGACCACGGAAATTCAGATCGCATGATAGAGCCTGATGGCAGTCCTCATACAGCTCACACAACCGCTCCGGTGCCGGTTCTGCTGATCGGAGAAGATAAGAGAGAAATGCAAAATGGCATACTGGCAGATGTTGCTCCAACCCTATTGAAAATGATGAACCTGGATCAGCCTCAAGAGATGAGCGGCAAGCCACTTTATTAATAAATTTTATCAACAACTCTTTTACATTTCCTTTACTGTAAAAATGTTTGCATTTACCTTAATGCAACCATACTTTCGTAAATAAGTAATGTGAACTAAACATCAGTTTCACTCGTTTATTTGGTGTAATTAATCATTCAAATTTAGCAGGTATCCAATGGAGGGTAATTTTTCAAGTAAAGTTCGTGACGTAATTCAGTTCAGCCGGGAAGAAGCTCTAAGGCTGGGACACGATTATATCGGCACAGAACATCTGATATTAGGAATCGTAAGGTTGGGAGACGGCGTAGCTGTTCGCATTTTAAAAAACCTCGATTGCGACTTATACAAACTTAAAAAAACGATTGAAGACACAGTTCGCGGAACCGGCGGCACTGTAACAGTGGGAAATATTCCATTGACAAAGCAGGCTGAAAAGGTATTGCGAATAACCTATCTGGAGGCAAAACTTTATAAAAGTGAAACCATCGGAACGGAGCATCTCTTATTATCACTGCTTCGCGATGAGGAAAATATTGCTGCCCAGATATTACAACAATTTAGTGTATCATACGATGCGGTTCGCGAAGAGCTCGATCTGATTATCACAGGCAATTCCCGTGATACAGGCAGAGGTGATTCCAGAACAGCAAGTGCAAGTATCTCTTCCTCCAAAGGGGGAAGTTCATCCGGAAGCTCCAGAGAAAAGAAAATGGAAAAATCAAAAACTCCCGTACTCGACAATTTTGGACGTGATCTCACTCAACTCGCAGAAGAAGGCCGGCTGGATCCAATTATTGGCCGCGAAAAAGAGATTGAACGTGTAGCCCAGGTTTTAAGCAGAAGAAAAAAGAACAACCCGGTACTTATAGGTGAACCCGGTGTAGGCAAAACCGCGATCGCCGAGGGTCTCGCAACCCGCATTAATGAAAGAAAAGTATCAAGAGTTCTCTATGACAAGCGCGTAATTGCACTCGATCTTGCTGCACTTGTTGCAGGAACAAAATACAGAGGGCAATTTGAGGAGCGTATGAAAGCCGTTATGAGTGAGCTCGAGAAAACAGATAATGTTATTCTGTTTATTGATGAACTTCATACAATTGTGGGCGCCGGCGGTGCAAGCGGCTCTCTCGATGCATCCAATATGCTGAAACCGGCACTTGCACGGGGTGAAGTTCAGGCAATTGGAGCAACTACCTTAAATGAATATCGTCAGTATATTGAAAAAGACGGTGCACTTGAAAGGCGTTTTCAGAAAATTATGGTAGATCCGACAACACCGGAAGAGACCATCGAAATTCTGAATCAGATCAAAAGTAAATACGAAAAACACCATAGCGTTCGATATTCCGAAGAAGCTCTGCATGCATGTGTAAAACTGACTGACAGATATGTAACAGACCATTTTCTTCCCGATAAGGCTATTGATGCCCTTGATGAAGCGGGTGCCCGTGTCCATCTCTCAAACATTACAGTACCACAGCATATTATCGACCTTGAAGAGGAGATAGAGCGAATCAGCCATGAGAAAAACACCATGGTGAAAAAACAGAGGTTCGAAGAAGCTGCGCGTCTCAGAGACACGGAAAAAAGATTAACCGAAGAACTTGAACAGGCACAGCGCGATTGGGAGAAAGAATCGGAGCACATTGTTTATGATGTGGAAGATGAAGATGTGGCTTCTGTTGTAGCAATGATGAGCGGCGTGCCTGTGAATAAGATCAGCCAGAAAGAAGGCCAGAAGCTTCTTAAGATGAAAGAAGAGCTCAATAAAAACATTATCGGGCAAAATGAGGCCATTGAAAAACTTACAAAAGCAATTCAGCGAACCAGGGCAGGACTTAAAGATCCGGCCCGGCCAATTGGCTCCTTTATTTTTCTTGGGCCAACCGGTGTAGGTAAAACTGAAATGGCAAAAGTTCTTGCAAGGTACCTCTTTGACAAGGAAGATACGCTGATCCGGATCGACATGAGTGAATATATGGAGAAATTTAGCGTTTCACGGCTTGTAGGGGCACCTCCGGGCTATGTTGGATATGAAGAAGGAGGAATCCTTACCGAAAAAGTGCGCCGCAAACCATACAGCGTGGTTCTTCTTGACGAAATTGAGAAAGCTCACCCCGATGTATTCAATATTTTACTGCAGGTACTGGATGACGGAATTCTAACAGACAGCCTCGGACGCAAAATTGATTTCCGGAATACAATCATTATCATGACATCAAACATTGGTGCCCGTGATATTCGCAATATGGGCAAAGGCATCGGCTTTTCAGCTGACGACGCTCATTTCGACTATGCACAGATGAAATCCACAATCCAGGATGCACTGAAGAAAGTATTCAATCCCGAGTTCCTGAACAGGATTGATGATGTTATTACCTTCAGACCTCTCGAAAAAGCTGATATCTTTAAGATCATTGATCTTCTTTCTGAAGAGTTGTTCAAACGGATCAAGGATATCGGTTACGATTTCGATATTACCAAAGGTGCCAAAGAGTTTCTGTCAGATAAAGGATTTGATCAGAAATACGGTGCCCGGCCACTTCGAAGAGCGATACAGAAATATGTGGAAGACCCGCTCGCAGAAGAGATATTGGGTGCAGAGCATCCGGAAGGTTCTGTTGTGAAAATTAAAATGAACAAATCCAGGGATGGTCTTGCTTTCGACTGGCAGCTGCCGGAAACAGAAAACAAAAAAGATGATTCAGAATCATCCGGATCGGATGATGAATCACGATCTGAATCTGAAAAAGCCAGAACCTAACCAAACAGCTCTCATTAATACAAATTGTAAATTAAAATCCCAGCTTGCGCAAAGCCGGGATTTTTTTATTTGACAAGCAAATCAAAATGCGGATCATACCTGCTGCATTTTCATTTCAAATGCAAAATCGTAGCCATACAATAAAATGAGTCGCGCTGTGATACAATGCTTGCAATCAGAAGAAACGTTATGATTTTCAATACAAATAAAATCAGGCGCTGATCAAAAATTGGTTCTCAAATGTAAATCCCTGTTTAACCCTGTGAGCCGATAACTGTTCTGTGATGATCTTTCGAAACTAATTCTCTCAGGTGATATAAATGATAGATTTCCGCTAAACTTACTCCTTGCGATTTGCCTTTTCTGAGTATGTATAGAGTGCAATTCAACATTACTGATAATATTGATATCTCCTCCTCTCACTGAACCACTCAAAACCAGAATCTGTTGATCTTCAGCCTGGTAACCAGCATTTATAATACTGCTTCGAAAGGAACTACTTGCGATTCTGTCGCCGCTATTCACATCATACACCTGAACCCTATTTGATGAAAACAGAGTGAGATAGTTACTTTCATTGTCTATGCTCATACCGATTAGTTCCTCAGAACTTTCCATATCATACAGCGCGCTGCCAAACCGGTCAAAAAGAATTATGCGGTCATCGGTACCATCTTTTTTGGTGAGCAACAGGATAAAGGATCCTGAATGAGAAATAATTGCATTCTCTATAACTCTGTCGTTAGAATCATAAACAGTATTCGTGGTTCCGTCAGGTAAAACGATTTTTGCTCTTGAACCTGAACTGTTTTCGAACTTAATTACAGGATTATATATGAGAATGGTTGAACCGCTTGCACCGCTTCTCAATTCGGAAATTGTTTCACCGAGCGGACTCCCCGATTGATTTTGAATTCCGAACAGATTTCTGCCGGCAGCATTGAAAAAATTAAAATTTGATATGTTATCCCGAACGATAAAACTGCCGTTGTCAAATTGGTAAATTTTTATGGATGAATCTTCCGGATCAATAAATTCAAATTCCTTTTCAAGCAAGTTCACTGATTCTGAATTGAAGAGCTTATATACAGATTCTTTTCCGTTTGCCATAAGCCCGATTCTGTTCTCTTTTGGTGACAATGACAAGCTGAGCACGCCGTTCACTGATTCCAGGTTGTTCTCAGATTGAATCTGAACTGAATTTCCCTGAAGATTCAGGTTGCCCTCTGATGTCTGAAATGTTCGCGTATTATCTCCGGGAGGACTGAGAATTTCAACAGATTGAGCCTGAGCTGTGTAACTAAGCAGAAACATCATTATAATTATGCGGAAAGAATTCATCACAGTTTTATTGTATTCTTATTTTTTATTAAAAGTTTGCGATATGAATGTAAGCAAATATAACGATCAAATGCATACATGCAATTTTCAATTATAGTACCCGTCTACAACCGGCCCGATGAAGTCAGGGAGTTGCTTGAAAGTCTGACCGAACAGACCTATACGGAGTTTGAAGTGTTAATTATAGAAGATGGTTCCACAAAAACTTGTAAAAATATTGTCCGGTCATTTGAAACCAAACTAACAGTCAGTTACTACTACAAAGAGAATAGCGGACAGGGATTCTCCCGGAACTATGGATTTGAGAGGGCAAATGGAAACTACTTTGTTGTGTTTGATTCGGACTGTATTATTCCTGCCCACTATTTCCAGGTTGTAAATCATCATCTTAAAAATCAAAAAACAGACTGCTGGGGCGGCCCTGACCGATCACACCCCTCATTTACTATTACCCAAAAAGCCATCAGTTATAGCATGACCTCATGGCTTACAACAGGAGGCATCAGAGGTCGAAAAAAACATTTGGGAGATTATAGCCCAAGAAGTTTTAATATGGGTATATCGAGAGAGGTATATGAAAAAACAGGAGGATACAGAATTACCAGAATGGGTGAAGACATTGAATTTAGTATTCGAATACGGAAAAATGGCTTCCAAACGATTCTGATTGAAGACGCTTATGTATATCATAAAAGACGAACAAATTTAATTCAGTTTTATAATCAGATCCGTTTTTTTGGACGGGCCAGAATAAACATTGCCAGATATCACCCGGAACAGCTGCAGTGGCTGCACAGCATGCCTTCAATTTTTCTAACAGGTTTCATTTTTTCCCTGGTATCCTTCACATTTTCTTCCGGGCTCTCAACATATTTCATCCTTCTTTATGCAGCTTATGCCCTGATTTTATTTTTTCACGCACTTTTTTTGAAAAAAAACATATTGATTGCAGTCACGGCTGTGATGGCCTCTTTTATACAATTAATAGCCTATGGTGACGGCTTTATTCGTGAAGGGTTTCAGTACACTAAAACAAAATAGCGGTCTTATAATTTAAATTTATTTCTTTGCGTTCTTTTTACCGAACTCTTATCTTTCAAGTCTTTCGAAGATTACTGAATTAATTAATTCAATGAAATTAGAAAACGGGGAGTGGCGCAGTCCGGTAGCGCATTCGCTTTGGGAGCGAAGGGCCGCAGGTTCAAATCCTGTCTCCCCGACAGTATTTAAAGAAGGGTTGTCCCGTCTCAATCGGGATCTTCCCGATATTTTTCAAATATGTTAAACCTGCCTGAATTTTCAGGCTTGTTTTTTGAAGAGATGAAATACCGCAGTTATTAATTAATCATCAACTTCAAATTCTCAATTTTGAATTTTTAATTATAAATTTTACGGGTGTATTGAGGACTTACAATTTGTAATTCAACATTCAAAATTGTAAAGGCGCCCGTAGCTCAACTGGATAGAGCATCCCGACGTTTATGTCGGGAAGGTTACAGGTTCGGATGACTTAGATGTTTTTTGATCGCTATTTGACTTAGTTTGCGACTCTCAGTTTAACCGAGCGCCCGTAGCTCAACTGGATAGAGCATCCCGACGTTTATGTCGGGAAGGTTACAGGTTCGGATGACTTAGATGTTTTTTGATCGCTATTTGACTTAGTTTGCGACTCTCAGTTTAACCGAGCGCCCGTAGCTCAACTGGATAGAGCAACTGCCTTCTAAGCAGTAGGTTACAGGTTCAAGTCCTGTCGGGCGTACAAAATTCGTTCTTTACTTTTTTGTTGATATAGCTCGAAGGAATAATCTGAGCGTTGATGTTCCGAAGCAGTGCTTCGG
>CAZFAJ010000021.1:0-39488 GCA_964517005.1 uncultured Balneolaceae bacterium
TTGGTTTTGAATGGCTGTATGAATCAGAGACATGAAATTTAAATCAGATAAAGCTTATGTGGATATAAATATAAAGCAGGTTCAATTTTTCAAAAGCGGAAAATTGCCTTGAAATTTATTTATTGGGAATTCACCATAGTAGTTATATAAATGTAATCCCGAATTATAGTCTGATACGGTTTCCGGGTAAAAGTTATTAAAAGAGTGCGGTGCATCAGTTTTATTATTAAGAACAATTTTTCCAAGTAAAAGAAGAGAACGAGTGGTTTTTGTTTGAAGAAACTCAAAATTTTCAGGAGCTGTATCGACTTGTAAAGATAAATTAGAAAACAGCAGACTTTCTGAAAGTGCCATTTTTGCTAAGACTTTTGAGGTGTCCGGAACAACCCCATCCTTGTATTGAGATTTAGCTTCGGATAAAAAGGCAAGAAAAAAAATAGCTGTAAATGTAAATATAAAACAGATGGATTTTTTCATATCAGATACATTTAAAATGTTCGAACGGTTGTTCACAGTCATTGCAGAAATACTGTGCTTTACATGCGGTGGATCCAAACTGACTTTGAAGTTTTGTATTTAGAGAATCGCAATGAGGGCAGGGTACAATTTTTTGTTTGGCAACCAATGTTGAAAGAAAATCCTTTTCGGGTTCGGTTGGCTCGGGTGGTGCAATTCCATATTCTTTTAACTTTCTTTTAGCTTCGTCCGTCATCCAGTCAGTTGTCCAGGTTTCACTGAAATCGATTTTTACTTTGAAGTCTGAAAGTCCTTTTTCTATCAGTTTTTTATTGATATCCATCTCAATAGCATTCATTGCAGGGCAACCGGAATAGGTAGGTGTAATTTTTACAGTAACGCGTTCGTTATCAACCTCAACATCTCTCACTATCCCCATTTCAACCACATTCAGCACTGGTATTTCCGGGTCTGTGACCTCTTTCAGCCAGGACCAGATTTGAGATTTCGATATCGATTCAACTTTATTCAAAATTTATTTTTTTATTTTGCCTACTGGCTACTGAATTTTGAAAATTACTTCCATTCACCGTCCGGATACGACCGTCGCAAAAATTGCATTTGAGCAAGTATATGACCCAAATGTTCGGTGTGAAATCCACGCCGGCCGCCTTCCTGCATATATTGATCAAAATCAGGTACTTTCAGTGTTGCTTCTTCAATGGTACTAACGACTAATTCTTTCCAGTCATTGTGAAAAGCGGACAAATCGGCACCGATTCCGTGTTCAACAGCCATTTTATCAATATCGTCCATATCGAAAAATTCACCGGTGTACATCCATATATCATCAAATGCATCCTGAATTCGCAGGTGACTCTCTTCAGTGCCGTCTCCCAAACGCAACACCCATTCACGGCTGTGACGAAGATGGTATTTTATCTCCTTCAGATGTTTTTGAATGATTCCGCTGAACTGTTCATCATCTGAAATTTTTAACTTCTCGTACAAAAAGTAACTAAATGAACCGAACAGAAACTGTCGCGCTATTGTAAAAGCAAAATCTCCAATCGGCAACTCACATATCTTCAAATTTTTAAAATCGACATCATCTCTGAAATAGGCATAGTAGTCATCATCACGGTTTTCAATGCCTGAAACTTCTGCTGCATATTCATAAAGTGACGAGGAGTGGCCAATCATGTCGAGTGCGATATTCGCCAGTGCAAGATCTTCTTCCAGTTCAGGTCCGTGGCCACACCATTCAGATAATCTCTGCCCGAGGATCAGTCTGTCATCGGCAAGCCGGAGAAGATATTCATGCAGAACTTCCTGCTTTGTAGACGGTTTGGTATCTAATGTGCTCATTTATTGGGTCTTAAATATTGAGTTCTGAATTCTGATTCCTGAATTCTGTCTCCTGTTTATTTTCTTTTTTTTACTGATCGGGGAACACTGTAAAACTGAGGATGACGATATGGTTTGGTATCAGCCGGGTCAAAAAATGCACCGGAATCCTCCGGTGTGGTCGAAACAATCTGTTCAGATGGAACCACCCATATATTTACAGCTTCGTTTCTTCTTGCATAGGTATCCCGCGCATTTTGCAGTGCAATTTCTGCATCGGGAGCATGAACACTGCCGGCATGCTCGTGGGGTGCACCAGTTTTGGGTTGTGTAAATACCTCCCAAAGAGGCCATTCATTCAACTTTTCACCATTTTCGCTCACTTTACAAATCTTTAGGTTGTTCAATATTTTATTTTAAACGGAATACCAGTATTGTACAAATTTATGCGCCTGTCAGGTTACAGTACTTATTTGATCACAAATGAATAAATCAGGAAGCCTTATCGGTTCTGAGCCTTTGTTTTCTTGCATACTCAGAAGCGGCTTCCCGAACCCAGGCGCCACCTTCATATGCTTTCTTTCTGGCTTTAATTCGTTCTTTATTCATGGGACCATCACCTTTTACAACAGACCAGAATTCTTCCCACGGTATCTCGCCTGTTTCCCAGTGGCCGGTTTCTTCGTTGTATTTTAGTTCGGGATCAGGAAGCTCTATGCCGATCGCTTCAGCTTCCATAACACTACGGTCGATAAAACTTTGCCTCAGTTCGTCATTGGTTTTCAGCTTAACTTTCCACTTTAGAAGTTCTGCGCTGTTGGGTGAGTCGGAATCGTGCGGTCCGAACATCATAAGGGTAGGCCACCACCATCTGTTTACTGAGTCCTGGGCCATCTTTTTTTGTTCGGCTGTTCCGCTTGCCATTTTTGCCAGCATCTCGTAGCCCTGCTTTTTATGAAAACTCTCTTCCTTGCAAATTCGCACCATGGCACGGGAATAAGGTCCATATGATGAGCGCGCGAGCATCGTTTGATTGACAATCGCAGCACCATCAACAAGCCAGCCAATAGTACATATATCCGCAAAGCTCAGTGTTGGATAGTTGAAAATGCTCGAATATTTTGCATTGCCATAAATATACGCTTCGACCAGTTCTCGACGTGATACTCCCAGTGTTTCCACGGCACTGTAAAGATAGAGGCCATGCCCTGCTTCATCCTGCACTTTTGCCAACAAAACCATTTTTCTTTTCAGAGAAGGTGCTCTCTGAATCCAGTTTCCCTCGGGCAGCATTCCCACGATTTCAGAATGGGCATGCTGGCTCATCATTCTGATTAGTTGCTTTCGGTACCTTTCAGGCATCCAGTCTCGGGGTTCAATTTTTTCACCGTTGTCGATGCGGTCCTGAAAATTTTGTAACTTTTGTTCCTTATCCATAAAAAAGCGCTTCCAAATTTAAGTTTACATTAAAAACATAATCAGTAACGCGATCATTCACAAGCAAGTATTTTTCATACTCCTATTATTTGATAAATGTTTAGGATTATTTGTTCATCAGGATTTTTCAAATAGGTGCATTGTTGCACTTACATATTTTGATGGGTTAGGATATATTGAAGCCGGACAATCGAAACTATGTGAACAGGAATGAAAATTATTTCAAGTTTTAAGGATGATACATCCTCGGAAAAACCCGCTGCCGGAAGTTATGAATGGTGGTATTTTGATGCGATTTCAGATGATAAATCTCTGAGTTTTGTCATAATTTTTTATGAAGGTAATCCTTTTTCAGAAAGATACATTGATGCTCAGAAAGCTGAGAGGAACGGAGTTTTGAACAGGGCCGAAAGTTATCCTGCGTTAAGTATCTCAGTTTACAAATATGGTAAACCGGTTTATTATGGTTTTGAGGAATTTAAGAAAGGAGATGCCGATTACCGGGTGAATGAAGTTTATGGGAAAGCAGGTAAAAGCTTTTTTTCAGGAAAGAAAACTCAGAATAAGATGATATATCATCTTGACTTGAATCAACTGCTCCCGGGTGGCGATTCGATTGTGGCTCAACTTACGTTTAGTTCGGATTATGCATTTGCTGATTTTCCTGCAGATGATCAATCAGATAGCAAAAGACATACATGGAACCTGGTACAGCCCGTGGCTGAAGTTGAGGGAAAAATTGAGATTTCAAGTGAATCAACCAAAAAAGTTAACTTCAGAGGATCCGGTTATCATGATCATAATCTTGGTATGGAACCGATGAAGAATTCATTTGAAAACTGGTATTGGGGCAGATTTCACTTTCATAATTTTACCCTTGTCTATTACATCATGAATATGCAAAATTCGGTGCTAAAAAAAGCGTGGATTATCAATGAGTATTCAAAAATAACAAGCCTGCAAGATGAAATAAACCTGATTGACTTTGGCTATAACGTATTCGGTCTCAAATCAGCAAGACAAATTGAAATTAAGGGTGAAAGAAAAGAGATATATATACAGCAGGCCGGAATTGTTGATAATGGGCCATTTTATCAGCGGTTTTTAAGCCGTGCAGTGATGCATAATGATGAAGATATCACACAAGCTCATGGCATTACTGAATATATTGAACCAAAAAGGATCTATCGTAAAATATTCAGACCGCTTGTGAACATGAGAATATCGTATCCGGATAAATCAAATTGGGTTCAAAACAGTCCGGTTCTTTACAGGTGGACATGGTAAGTGAAGCGACGGTTACCTTGCTAGTGTCGTGTCAATCAAAAATCTATCAGATGTCAATTCACATTTGAACATTGGCTTAACACGATTTATTAGTTAATGTTGTTAAATAAAAAAGGCAATCCGTTTTCACGGACTGCCTCTTATTGGAGCAGAGTAAAATATTAAAGATTATTCGCAATCAAGACGGAATCAATCAAATGAATGACACCATTTGTTCCTTCAGGATGAACTGTTGTAACAGTTGCCGAACCATTGACAGTAACGGTTCCACCATCAACAATTACCTCGATCTCTTCACCATTCACTGTATCATCGTCATCACCGCAGGCTGTAATTAAGCCTGTCGATAGAATTGGATTAGAAGCAGTTTGAAAAACTGTCTGTTATGTTGATTGATTTCTTCATGATATTATTGGGTTAGGGATTCTGAAGGTTATAAGCTGAAAAGTATATTATCTATATATTTCCAATTGTTTTATGTGTCAATTTCAAACCAATTTAAAAGAACAATCTTTCGTTCCGGTCATCCGGCATAATTAATATTTTTTATTTAAGCAGATAACAGTATGTATAAATTTATTACAGACGATAAGTTTGCTGTAGCCTCTGTAACAGCACAAAAAATGAGAGAAATTACTGAGTATCAGCTGACTGTCATGAAGAATCCCGGATCAGTTTTGTTTGATTTTTCTGAAATCAACGATATAAAAACACCTGACCTTATTATTGATTCTGTTTTGGGATATAGCCTGGGCGGGCCACCAATTGGCAATGCACTCGATTTTATAGCCTGGATGAATAACCAGCCAATTCCCATTTTATCTATGGATGTTCCCAGTGGAATAGATGCCACTACAGGTTAGTCACCGGGATAATCTTTAAAACCGAAAGTAACATTAACACTTGCATTGCCGAAGACAGGATTGCAGAATTGCACTACCGGCAAGTTATTTTTGGGAGATATTGGTATTCCTTCTAAAACCTTTCTGGAGACAGGCGTAGATTACAAATCCCCGTTTTCCGAATCTTATATAGTAAATCTGAACAAGGCAAAATAATTACCTCAGAATTAAAATCAGTTTTAAGGGGTGATTTTCTGGAATTTCTGTAAAGCTAAAAATTCATTATCTTTTAAATCTGCAGGTTATTTAGTAACTGCGCACAATTTATTTCTGATCAAATCGTAGAAACGGCTTATGCCAACATGGAAATTACATACTAAGTTTAAATTTGATGCTGCCCACCATATTGAGGGATATGACGGCAAGTGCGCCAGATTGCACGGGCACTCATACAAAGTTCATATTTGTGCCAAATCGCATAAACTCAACCCTTCAAAATATCTGAAAACGGAGGATATGGTTTGTGATTTTAAGGAGTTGAAGTGGGCTGGTGATGATTCAACCAAAGGTGGTTTAGATCATTCACTACTGAATGATATACTTCCTGAGAATACAACGGCGGAACGTATAGCTGAATATATACACAAAGCTACTCAAGAGAGAATACCGGACGGAATTGATTTAACAGTTACCGTTTGGGAGACTGATACAAGCTGGGTAGAATACACCGACAAAGATGTTTAAAACGAACCAACTTACAAAAAAGGCGAAAAATACTTCTCATTCGGTGAAAAGACTTGATACTGTTTTATATCCTTTGATGGAAGATTTTTTCACAATCCAGGGAGAGGGAGTCCATTCGGGCAGGGCTGCCTATTTTATTCGCCTGGCCGGGTGTGACGTAAAGTGCTGGTGGTGTGATGTGAAAGATAGCTGGGATGAAGAGAAGCACCCGAAAGTTGAAACCGGCCAAATTGTACAAAGAGCAAAAAACAGTGGCGCTAAATTCGCGGTTATTACAGGTGGAGAACCGCTTTTACACGATCTTAATCCTCTTACAATGCGCCTTAAACAAGAAGGAATGCAGGTTCATATTGAAACCAGCGGATCTTCACCGTTAACCGGATATCTGGATTGGATCACACTTTCTCCCAAACGATTCAAAAAACCGCTGGACGAGATATTTCCTTATGTGGACGAGTTGAAAGTTATTGTGCTGAAGAATAAAGATATTGAGTGGGCCGAAGAGAATTCTGCGAAATGCTCCGCCAGTACAAAATTGCTTCTGCAGCCGGAATGGGAAACACCTGAATCGATTCAGCTAATTGTTGATTATGTTAAAAAAAATCCTGAATGGGGTATCAGCCTGCAAACTCATAAATTTATGAATGTGCCATGACAGATTTTAGACGGGCCTCTGTTGTTATTACCGGTGCAAGTCAGGGAATCGGGCGCCATATCGCTTTAAAGTTTGCACAAGAGTCGGAAAGGCCGCTGATTCTGATTGCAAGAAGTGAAAGAGGATTACGTGAAACAAAGGATTTGATCGGACATAGTGCTGACAATCAGGTGGTAACCATTCCGTGTGATGCGTCCGACATAAGTGATGTAAATTCCTTCAGCCTGAATGAAGAGGTACCAAAGCCTGCTATCATAATCAACAATGCGGGTGATTTCCTCCTAAAGCCGCTCTATCAAACGACAAGCAAGGAATTTCACGAGCAACTGGAAGCGAATCTCTTTACTGCGGTAAATATTACCAACAGGTTTCTTCCCGTTATCAAAAAGCTCTCACGAGGCTTAATTATCAATATCTGTTCGGTTAGCGCTCTTCACGGCCTGTCTGAAAGCGGAGCCTATGCTTCGGCAAAACATGCATTACTGGGGTACACCCGGTCCCTTCGGGAAGAGCTTAAAGATACAAAAATTGGTGTTACAGCAGTGAATCTCGGCCAAACAGAATCGCCATCGTGGGACGAATCTGATATTGACAGGGATTTGTTAATTGATCCGGATGATGTAGGCTCTGTTATTGTAAATCTCACAAATCTGACACCCAGAACGGTTGTAGAAGAGATATTGATTCAGCCTCAGCATGGAAGGGTTGCACCTATGTAATCTGAAGTGGCAATTTAAAAAAAAGGTCTAACAGAGTGGATTGTTGGGGTCAGTGTAACTTAAGAAGAGATCTCAGCCTTGAAAATATTTTTAAGAAGGTCATCAAAATTCTCCGTGCCGGCAGGCTGAAACGACCGGCCTGTCAGTCTCTCGAATAATTCTTTATACCTGTAATAGACTTCCATCCGGAAATCATCAGGCAGATCAGGCAGTGTTTGTCCTTCGAAACCCTGGAATCCGTTATCCATCAGCCATTCCCTTAAAAATTCTTTGGACAACTGTTTTTGAGGCTTGCCTTTTTTCAGTCTTTCTTCATATCCTTCCGCATAGAAGTAGCGGGATGAGTCGGCTGTATGTACTTCGTCAATGAGAGTCAGTTCGCCGTCAAAAAGTCCGAATTCATATTTTGTATCTACCAATATCAGGCCCTGTTTTTTTGCTATCTCGCTTCCGCGATGAAAGAGCTGAAATGCTTTTGTCCTGATTTCTGACCAGATGGTTTCAGAAACAAGGTTTCGTTTCAAAATATCTGCTTCAGAAATATCTTCATCATGTCCTTCAGTTGCTTTGGTAGCCGGAGTGAGAATTGGCTCCGGAAACTTTTGATGTTCTTTCATTCTATCGGGCATCGGAACTCCGCAAATCATTCTTTTACCTGATTTGTAAACTCTCCAGGCGTGACCGGTTAGGTAACCGCGAATCACGACTTCAACCGGTATCGGATCACATTTTTTTGCTATGGTTACATTCGGATGAGGCACGTCAAGCAGATGAACCGGTACAATTTCACTTACTTGTTCAAAGGAAAAAGCAGCCAGCTGATTCAGAATCTGTCCTTTGAAAGGGATAGCCTGTTTCATGATATGATCAAATGCAGAAATTCGATCGGTTACAACGATCCCAAGTTTCTTTTCACCGAGAGAATAGACATCACGAACTTTACCCCTGTAGGGTTCCGGCATCGATGGAATGTGAGTCTCTCTGATACAGTTCTTTAAAGCCTTTGATTGATCAAGCTCTGAATTCACGTACTAATTATTTTATTTTGGTGGTTGATCGCCTTTGAACAAGAACCGGATCTATAGTGGTTTGGACAAGTTTATCATCAGCATGATTAATAATATCAGCAAGCCGTCTTGTAGCTTGAACCCCTACCGTATACATTTTCTGGTCAACCGTAGTGAGGTCGAGATACTTGGTAAATTTGATACCATCATATCCCATCAGGGCAATGTCATCAGGTATTTTCATACCCAGTTTGTCAATTGCATTATAAGCTCCGATTGCCTGGGTATCATTGGAACAAAAGATTGCATCCGGGTATTCTCCAAGGCGCTCAAACTGGTAGATTGCTTCAAACCCGGCTTCTTCGGTAAATCCGGCATGTTTGGTGCTTTCGCCTCTGACAAACAGCTGATCATATACCGGCATTTTAAACTCTTTAAGTGCATCAATAAAGCCGGCGTACCTTTCGCTGGAAGCTTTGGTTTTGATAGCCGGTAAAATCATCCCGATTTTTTCAAACCCCTGTTTAATGAGATGTTCACCGGCAATAAAACCACCCTTGCGGTTATTCATTTCAAAATAGTTGTATTCAGGATGTGAACTCCCTATTAAAATAGTCGGCACACCCGAATGTTTGATCATTTCATGTACAGTATTGCTGATTGTAATAGAAATAATTATAACTGCATCTGCTGTGCCACGGCTAAAAAAGTTTTCAACTCCTTCTTCCGGGTTTTTAGAGCCGGTGTTGTAGATCACGATATCCAGATCCAATTCTTTTATTTCATCTTTCAACCCTTTTAGTATTTCAGTGTAATAAGGAGTTGTGAATGAGGGCACGGCTACAGCAAGCATTTGCGGTTTTCTGCTTGCAAGGTTTCGGGCACTAACCTGCGGACGAAAATTCAGATCCTTAATTGCCTGTTTCACTTTTGATTTCGTCTCATCTGAAACATTGGGTGAATCATTGAGTACCCGTGAAACTGTTGATATCGCAACACCGGCGTGCTGAGCTACCTGATATATTGTGTTTTTTTTACCTTTAGATTTCATATATACAAACTATTATAAAAAGAAGAATCCATTTATTTTGACATAAAAATCTGATTTTTGTAAATCCAATTTTAAATTCATTTTCAGTAAGTGTAAAATAACAGAAATTTAGGTAATATGAGTATATAAAATTTACGGGAACTATTTATTGTGTAAAATACATTTTATATATGAATAAAAATTGTTACGAATGACAAATCTGCTTCGAATTCCTTATGCAATCTTGCGTCCGCTGTATGAGCGGACTTCCATCCACAGGTCAGTAATAGAAGAATTAACTGATCAGCGTTTAAAGAACGCATATACACACTGCAGGGTTATCACAAGAAATCATGCAAAAACGTTCTATATGGCAACCCGGTTTCTTCCGAACAGTAAGCAGAGAGCTATTTTTGCAATTTACGGGCTTTGCAGATATTTGGATGACCTGGTTGATGAAGCTGAAGACCTGATGTTCAATCAAAAGATTTCCTGTTCTGATATTGAAGACAAACTGCAACTTTTTCGTGATAAACTTATCAGGAGTTATAACGGTAAAGAACAGTCGGATCCCATATTAATCGCATTCTCTGATGTATTGAACAGGTATAATATTTCAATAGATCTTCCGCTTCAGCTAATTGAGGGTGTTGAGATGGATCTAAGGAAAAACAGGTACAATAGTTTTAATGAAGTCTACAATTATTCTTACAAAGTAGCATCTGTAGTAGGGCTGATGACAAGCGAAGTCTTTGGATATTCTGAACCAGAAGCGCTTGATTATGCTGTTGATTTGGGTATAGCCATGCAATTGACAAATATTTTGCGGGATGTGGGTGAAGATATAAACAAGAACCGTATTTATTTACCACTTGACGAATTGAAAAAGTTTAATGTATCCGAAAATGATTTTCTTGAAAAGAATCTTACGGATGATTTTAAAGCTCTGATTCATTTTCAGATTGAGAGAGCGAGAAATTACTACGACCGGGCTGATAAAGGTATTGCCATGCTTAATAAAGACAGCAGACTGCCTGTAGCACTTGCAAGTGAAAATTACAGCCGTATACTCAATAAAATTGAAGAAAACGATTGTAAGATCTTTGACCGGCGGGCCTACCTGAATTCGCGTGAAAAGTTTTACATACTTCCTAAAGTCATGTACAAAGTAAGCTGATGAAAATCCTGTTTATATTTCCGCATCCTGATGATGAATCCTTTGGCCCGGCACCGGCTATCTCAGCTCACTTGCGCAATGGAGATGAAGTTTATCTTCTCACCTTAACCAGGGGAGAGGCAACGAAGCAGAGATTTTCGTTGGGAGTTGATAAAGGGAAAATGGGCGAGATCAGGTATAATGAAATGAAATGTGTTGAGAAAGTACTTGGATTAACCGGAATGACCGTACTTGATCTGCCCGACAGCGGGTTGAAGGATATGAACCCGATTGAATTAGAACTAGTAATTGAAGATCATTTGGACGATCTGAAGCCGGACGTAATTGTAACATATGCCGTGCATGGAATCAGTGGTTTTTTTGATCATCTTGTAACTCATGCTGTGGTAAAAAGAGTATTTTGCAAGCTGAAAGAAGAAAAATCATCATATCCGAAAAGACTTGCTTTTTTTACGAGAAGGGGAGAACCTAAAAAAGATGGAAAATTCAGACTCGAGGCTTCAGCAGAGCAAGATATTGACTGTATTATAACTTGCGTAGCTGAAGATATGGAGGCGTTTAAAAAAGCTCTCGACTGCTACGTAACTTATCAGAAAACGATCGAAGAGAGTAAAGTAAAAGAGACTGTGGGAAAAGAGATCCCTTTTGAGATATTCGGGGAAAATCACGATCCAAGGCTTACAATGCTGACTGAACAATTGTAAAAATACAGAAATCAGGCACCTGTCAGAATCCGGTGTTTAAGCTTGTAAATCGCATGGAAAAAGGGAGTGTAAGGCAATTTGCTGAATATCGAAATTTCTTCCATGATCGTTGATTTCTCATCAAGAAATGTAAGTATTCTGTCCATCCTGCTGGTTTTAAACAGCCTGCTGAAAATATTTACTGATTTAACCGGATAGTTTTTAATCAGATATAAGATTATCATATCGTAGACACGGAAACGATAGGTAGAACTGTTTCTGAATTGAGGTCTTTTTCCTTCTTCGATTGATTTTACAATTTTTTGGCATCTGTTTTGAATTCTGGAAAGTGTATAGCCGGTAGATGGTTTTGTCCATCCGCCGGCTGTTCCGATGTTTAAGGTTTTTTCGTTATACCAGGAAGAGTATCTTCTGTCTTCCATCGGGATCACTCCAAACTCACTTCTTATGATTTTATAATCAGATGGATTCAGGCTGAATTTATTACTCAAATACTTTTTAATTGCAGAATCATATGACTCTTCGTCAAGGAGGTTTTCACTGAATAGTGTGTATTCAAAAAGACACTTTGTTTCCGAAACAGGCAATTGATAAAAAAAAGAAAAACCGTTTTTCTGGTTAATGTCAAAATCCATTAAGGTTGCAATATCCGGATCAAACATCTTTTTATCTGTTTCTATTTCCCATCCCTTGAAATGCTGTTTCAGTGATATGTCCACTGTTGCTGATTCAAAATCAGCCGGCTTAAAAACACTTTGGAAAATATATTCTGCACTATATGTTTCATGTTCTGTTTTCAAAACGGGAATATTCCCTGATTGAGAGATAGACGAAATTTGAGCTTCTCTGAGTTCGATATTTTTGAAATTTTTTGCGTGATTTATTACATGCTGATTTAGCTGATTGCTGCGCATTGCATGGTATTTGTAAGCTTCAAGCGGTTCTTTGATGGTTTCACCATTTGGGGAAATCACTTTAAGGGTATCCCAGCTGAAATGAATAATATCAGTAAATGGAAAATTTTCGAGGTCCCAAAAACACCACGTTTTATCATTTACAGGGCTCAGATTTTTGTCTATGACAAGAATTCTTTTTCCGTTTAAAGAGGAATTCAGAATATGCCACAGTAGCGATAAGCCTGCGGCTCCTGCACCTGCAATTATATAATCGTAATGATGTTTGTCGGACATACTTTTATCTCGGGGTCAGCTGTACCGTAATAAACCTGAGTAACATTTACACAGTTCCGGACAATTAGATTCATTTCTATTATAACTTCCTGTCATATACAAAATATTAATAAAAGGCACACTTCAACTCTCTTTAGTTACTACTTCTGCATATGTTTTTTTTCCGAATAAATAATATTCAGTGACAATATTTTTTTTGAAAAGGACATCAGGGTCATTCTGCGAGATTCTGCTTTTTTCCAGCTTTCTTCTTTTTCCCAGAGTACCAAACAGCCTGCCGTAGAATGCAAAGTGTGCCCGGATAATTGCCAGCGTTTCCAGGGGTTTTAGTTTTAGAAGCGAACGCAAACCTGATATTCCGTCCAGAAATAACCGCGTCAATATTCGCAGGAATAATCCTTTTTCAGATAAGTTTTTAGTCATCATAATCAGATTGTTTCTGTAATTATAATAGATTTTCCGGGTTGAGCCCATGGGAAGAGACCCCCCGCCAAGATGATACACCACGCTCTTTGGCTCACAAACCACTTTAAACCCTCTGTTCCAAAGCCTCCAACACAGATCGATCTCCTCCATATGAAATTCGAAATCTTCATCGAACTTTTCCATTTCAAAAAAAAGATCTTTTCGAATAGCTAAGGCTGCGCCGGAAGCCCAAAGTATCTCTTCGGGATTATCATACTGGCCTGTATCTTTTTCGATTGTACCAAAAATACGTCCCCGGCAGAAAGGGTATGCGTAATAGTCCAGATAGCCACCTGCAGCGCCCGCATATTCAAAAAAATCGGGATCAGAACAGTCTCTGAGTTTTGGCTGAGCAGCAGCTGTCTGCTTGTTTTGAAAAGCAATGTCAAGGTTTTTCAGCCAATTGGATTCAACACTGACATCGTTATTCAGAAAAACGATAATTTCACCTGAAGCGTAATCTGCGGCCCGGTTATTACCGCCGCAATAGCCAAGATTCTCGGAAAATGTAACTATTTTAATTTCCGGATAATGATCCTGAACCCATTCCTTACTGCCGTCTGTAGAAGCGTTATTGGCAATAATAATTTCAAAATCAGGATAATCAGTTTCTGTAACTGACGGTAAAAAAGTTTTTAAATGGTTGAGCGCATTCCATGTGACTATGATAATACTGTACGTATGATGCAAAGCTTTTTGGTTCGTTATCGTAAGAAAATTATATTTTGCAGATATTTGCAGGTTTTCTATTATTCAGATAAATCATTTACTAAAGGCATATGATAAAAATCGGTCTTATATCTGATACTCACAACTATTTAGACCAACAAGTATTTGAATACTTTTCGGATCGGGATGAAATCTGGCATGCAGGTGATTTTGGCTCTATTGAAATTTCAAATGAATTGAAAAAAATTGCCCCTGTGACGGGTGTCTATGGAAATATTGACGGCCAGGATATTCGCAGTGTATATCCATTGCATCAGCGTTTTGACAAAGAGGGAATCGATGTATGGATTACGCATATCGGAGGGAATCCCGGACGTTACTGCATCCCTATTCGTGAAGAAATTGAGAGCAATCCGCCGGATCTGTTTATTTGCGGACACTCTCATATCCTGAAAATTGCACGGGATCAATCATTAAACAAGATGCTTTATATGAATCCCGGTGCAGCCGGCAAACAAGGTTTCCAGGTATACAGAACCATTGTTCGATTTGATATTTCGAAAGGTAAAATCCAGAATGTAGAGGTGATCAATCTGGGTAAAACAGGATCAGATTAAAGTGAAAACATAAGGAACTTGCAAAATCAGAAAGCTCTGACCATCCACTGCATTTTATGCAAAAGCAGTGACATATATCACTATTGCAGGGATGGGACAAGAATGGATAATATTCGTGATTACTTTTGCTGTAAAAATTGCAGCCTTATATTTGTACCTCCCGCGCAGCGAATTTCAAGAGATGAAGAGTTCAGCCGGTATGAACTTCATGAAAATGATCCGTCCGACCCCAGGTACAGGAAATTTCTGAGCAAAATGTTCAATCCGATGATCCAAAGGATAGAATCAGAATCTGTAGGTTTGGATTTTGGTTCAGGTCCGGGCCCCACATTGAGTGTTATGTTTGAGGAACACGGACATAAAATGAATATTTACGATTCATTTTATCAAAATGATCCGTCTGTGTTTGAACAGAAGTATGATTTTATCACTGCAACAGAGGTCATTGAACATCTGTTTGACCCTCTTTTTGAATTAGACCGGTTGTGGAGTTGCCTTAAAACCAATGGTTATTTTGGAATAATGACGAAACGGCCGCCGGATAAAAGTAAGTTTAAACAATGGCATTATAAAAATGATGATACTCACATAGCATTTTATTCGAAAGATACCTTTCGGTGGTTGGGTGAGCATTGGAACTCTGATCCTGAATTTATTGGATCTGAGGTTACAATTTATCAAAAAGGGGATAAAACTAATTGATATCTTTGTCATAAGAATTTGTTTACATCAAAGAATGATTAAAAATTATCTCTGTTAAAAAAATAAAGTATATGAGGACTTCTAACATTATGAAGATAAAAAGCATCCTTGCGTTAATTGTTTTTTTTCTTTTGAACAGTACACTATTTGCCCAGGATATTAAAATTGAACGGCTTGAGCCTGAATTCTGGTGGACCGGCTTTGAAGAGACCGAATTACAATTGCTTGTCTACGGTGAGGATATAAGTGATACAAAAGTGAGGTTAGACTACAAGGGTGTGCATTTGAAAAGGATGATATCGACAGAAAACCCGAACTATCTTTTTGTCTATCTGAATATTACAGAAGAAGCCAATCCCGGAACAGTTCCGATTCAATTCACGAAGGGAGATCAGTCATACACATACGAATATCAATTAAAGGAGCGCGTGGGTTCCGAAAGCAGGCACCTTGGTTTCGACAGCAGTGATGTGATTTATTTGCTGATGCCTGACCGGTATGCGAATGGTGATCTTTCCAATGATGAAATTCCGGGCATGATTGAGGGAGTGGATATGGATGAACCGTTTGCGAGAAAGGGGGGAGATATTAAAGGCATTTCTGATAACCTTGAATATATCCGGGATTTGGGGATGACTGCGATATGGCTGAACCCGATTTTTGAAAATGATATGCCTTATGACTACTCCAGAAATGTGGGCTTTTATCACGGGTACGCAGCTACCGATATGTATAAAGTGGATCGTCGTTTTGGAACCAATGAAGAATTTAAGGAGATGATCACAAAAGCACACGGTCTCGGGTTAAAGGTGATCATGGATAAAATTCACAACCATGTGGGAACTCACCATTGGTTTATACAGGATATGCCGATGCAAGACTGGGTGCACGATCAGGATGAGTTTGGAAATACCAACTATCGCACAAACACAATTATGGATCCTTATGCATCTGAAACAGATTACAATTCAACAGTGAAAGGGTGGTTTGTGGATGAAATGCCGGATCTTGATCAGCGAAATAAGTTACTGACTGACTACCTGATACAAAACACACTCTGGTGGATCGAATACAGCGGAATTGACGGAATCAGGATGGATACCCATCCCTATCCGTATCATGATTATATGGCAGAGTGGACAAAAAGGGTTCTTCAGGAGTATCCCGAATTTAATATTGTCGGTGAAGCATGGATGCCAAATATACCGACAACCGCCTGGTGGCAATTTCAATCAGCAGTTTCCGGTGATTACAACTCATATTTACCAAGTGTTACAGATTTCCCGCTTTACTCAGCGATTACAGCAGGATTAAATGAAGATCCGGGCTGGGATACAGGATTGATGAAATTGTACCTCACTCTTGGCCAGGATTTTCTTTACACAGATCCTTTTTTGAACGTGATTTTTCTGGACAACCACGATCTGACCCGGTTCATGACAAGCATAGGAGAAGATCCTGATAAATTTAAGCTGGGACTTGCGTTTATTCTTACAACAAGAGGCATACCGCAAATTTATTACGGTACTGAGATTATGGAAACCGGCGGAATTCATGACGCAGACAAAAGAAAACCATTCCCCGGCGGCTGGCCCGGCCACGAAATTGATGCATTTACTGAAGAAGGGCGAGAGGAGCTTGGAGTTAAACGAGGATTGCCAATTCCTGAGATGTATAATTATTTACAGACCTTATCCAATTGGAGAGCCGATAAGGAAGTAATTCACTCCGGTAAACTGACACATTTTATTCCTGAAGATAATTTGTATGTCTACTTTCGGCATAATGATGAAGAGTCTGTTATGGTTATTTTAAATGGTCTTGAGCGGGAACAGCAAGTTGACTTTTCCCGTTTTGAAAAAAGGCTGAAAAATTTTACACATGGAAGGCAAGTCGAAAGCGGAGATTTAATTGACATCCGCAGTGAATTTTCAATAGGATCGCTGGATGCAATGATCTTGGAGCTGGAATAGAAGAGAATTCATTTTAATTCACATATTCCATTTGAATAAAACTTGTAAATTAAATGGAAGCCCTTCCAAAAATATAATTTGATGATGCTATTTGAGATTATTTTTTTCTACCTTTAGGCCGAAAAATGAACTGAAAGAAATTTGAGTATTATTATGATAATTGGTGTTCCAAAAGAAATAAAAGTACATGAAAACAGAGTTGCTTTATTGCCCGGCGGAGTTCTACAACTTGTAAAAAACGGCCATGAGGTTTTTATTGAAAAGGGTGCCGGCAGCGGAAGTGGTTTTTGGGACGAGCAGTACCGGGATGCCGGGGCGAAAATTCTCAGCGATGCTGATGAGTTGTGGCAGAAATCGGAGATGATTATGAAGGTAAAAGAGCCGATTGAAAAAGAGTACAGCAGGATTCGTGATGGCCAAATTCTATTCACTTATTTTCACTTTGCAGCAAGTCGTGAATTAACCGAGGCGGTTGCAGAATCAAAATGTATTGCCATTGCTTATGAAACGGTGGAAAAAAATGATCGATCACTGCCACTTCTGATTCCAATGAGTGAAGTTGCGGGGCGAATGGCCACGCAGGAAGGAGCGAAGTTTCTTGAAAAACCGTTTGGAGGACGCGGTGTTCTTCTGGGTGGTATTCCGGGAGTACGTCCCGCCAATGTTCTCGTTCTCGGAGGCGGAGTTGTGGGTGTAAATGCCGCAGGAATTGCAGCGGGAATGGGCGCCATAACGACAATTATGGATATAAACTTGCAAAGGCTTCGCTATCTTGATGAAGTAATGCCGAAAAATGTTAATACAGTCTATTCTTCGGAAGCTAATATACGGGATATGTTATCCGACGTTGATCTTATAATCGGAGCGGTTTTAAAGCCTGGTGCCAAAGCACCTCATCTTATTACAAAAAAAATGTTGTCTCAAATGCGGCCCGGCACCGTACTTGTTGATGTAGCTATTGATCAGGGAGGATGCTTCGAAACTTCCATGCCAACTACTCACGACAAACCCACATATGTTGTGGAGGATATTCTGCACTATTGCGTTGCCAATATGCCGGGGGCAGTTCCCTATACATCGACACTGGGCCTTACAAATGCAACACTGCCTTACGCAGTCCAGCTTGTGAATAAAGGATGGAAAAAAGCTCTGAAAGAGAACGATGAACTGCTAAAAGGACTCAATATAGCCGAAGGTGAAATCACATATAAAGATGTAGCTGAAGCATTTGATATGCCCTTTACTGATCCTGCGGATATTCTAAACGCCTGATTTCCAATAAACAGCAGTCTCTTTTGCAAACTCTTTGAAAGATCGCGGAGAGTGGCCTATAATTTCAGCAGCCTGTTCTATATCGCCGGGCTCAGCCAGAAGTCCGTTTTTATGAAAAAATTCATACATCATTTTTAAATCAAACGCCATCCAGTCTGACATAAACTGAAGTGATTTTTGTTCCCATGAATCAAGATCATCACCGGCGTACTGAATAGGGCGACCAAGCACTCCGCTCCAGATTTCTGCTGTCTGCGGGCCGGTTAGCACATCCGGCCCTACCAAATTGTAAGTTTTGTTAAGAAATTCGTCATTTGTAAGAGCATTTGAGGCGGCATCGGCAATATCCCGCACATCAACTCTTGACAGACCAACCTGCCCCAATGGCTGTGGGTAAATACCATAGCGGGTCATGGAATCCTTAGACCAATAATCATTTTGATAAAAGTTATTAGGACGGAGTATGGTATAGGATATTCCCGAATTTTTTATAGCCTGTTCAATTGCCAGTTTTGAACCGAAGTGTGGCAGATAAAGTGCATCGTCAAGTTTATGGACTGACATATAAACAATGCGGTCAATGCGGGATTTGCGTATTCCGTTTATTGCAAAAAGGCCTTCACTGGTTTCGCTGAGGCTTAGAGGATTGAGCATAAAGACCCTGTCCACATTTCGGAAAATTGTTCTTACTGTAATGGGGTTCAATAAATCTCCCCTTACAAGCCTTACGTCTTTTGGCAGACCGCTAACATTTCCAGCCTTACGTGTCAATATCGATACATCAATTCCTCTTGAAACCAACTCTTTCACAACGTGTGTGCCGACTAACCCTGTACCACCAATAACAAGTATTCTCATAGTGTATAATCCTTTTTTCCGATATTTTATTCTAAAATAATGTAAATGAACTTAGTAAATGACATTGGTTTAACAAATATTTCAATACTTAATTTGGTCATAAATGTTTCCTTACGCTACAAGAGAACAGAAACCCGGTTAAGTTACAGGAAATAATTAATTAGTTATATACAATCTGTTAGAAAAATATGAGCTGCTAAAGATGGTTAATCACTTCTAAAATAGACACTCATTTTGTACCTTGTATACAGAAGCTTTTCATTGAGTTTTGTTTGCTTTAACTTAGAGATTCGGTTGTTTTTTGGTTACTGGCAGTAACCGGAATCGATTAATTTCACGGCCTTGCAAAAAAGAATATTTTTCAAATGAGGAGCGCATTCATAATTCAAAAAAATTAAGAACTAAAATAAAATTACTACTATGGCTCAACACGATTTAAGTAAACTTGGTATAGATTTGGAAGAATTTCCCAATATAAACCGGGGTCTCGACGGGATTGTTGCTTTCAGTACTACAAAAAGTTCTATTGACGGAAAGAAAGGGGAACTAATTTACTCAGGTTATAAAATTGAAACTCTTGCAGAAAATGCAACTTTCGAAGAAGTATGCTTCCTTTTGTGGCACGACCGATTACCAAATAAGTCAGAGCTTGATGAATTAAAAAAACAGTTAATCGAGGAGAGGCATTTGCCTGAACCGGTTAAAAATTATCTGAAAGAGACTAACAAAGAAGCGGAGCCAATGGCTGTGTTGCGAACGGCAGTATCAATGCTTGCCGATTTTGCACCGGAACCGACAGGTGATCAGCGCGAGGATAATTTAAATCACGCCATTGCAATGACCGCTCAGCTGCCATGTATTGTAGCGGGGTTCCAGAGAGCACGAAATGGCAAGGAGTTGATAAAGCCACTCCAGGAAGGGAGTATAGCTTATAATTTTCTCTATATGCTGAATGGGGAAAAACCGGGAACTGCAGCTGAGCAAACCATGGATTTATGCCTGATTTTACACGCAGAACATGGAATGAATGCTTCAACATTTACGAGCCGCACTATCTGTTCAACTCAGTCTGATATGTATTCAGCGGTAACAGGTGCTATTGGAGCCTTGAAAGGTCCTCTACATGGCGGTGCAAATATGGCGGTGATGAATATGCTTCTTGATCTTAAAGAGAAGGGAGAAGATTCTGACCCTGTGGCTTTTACAAAAGAAAAGCTTGCAAACAAAGAGAAAATCATGGGCTTTGGACACCGTGTTTACAAAACATTTGACCCGAGGGCAAAACTGCTTCGTAAAATGTCAAAAAAACTCTCTGAGGAAACCGGCCATGAAACTTTATATGAGTGGTCGGAAGCTATATTGGAAACCATGAAAAGTGAAAAGAACATAGATCCGAATGTTGATTTTTTCTCTGCAACGGTATACTACTCTCTGGGAATACAACCTGACCTGTTTACCTGTATCTTTTCTATGAGCAGGGTATCCGGCTGGACTGCACACTATCTTGAACAAGAGGATAACAATCGACTGATTCGTCCGCGTGCTCACTATATTGGTGAGAAAAATCTTTCCTGGACACCGGTCGAAGACCGGTAAAATTCACCGTATTTAATCAGATACAGACAGATTTCGATTGATTGATTGTGAATCTCCGAAATCTGTTTTTTTTAAGAGCCATCCGGGTTATGATTACGACATGCAGATCAGCAAAACTGCATGTTTTATAAAAAATAGTATCAGAATATTTAAAAATGAGTTTTAAGCAGTAATTAAGTAGAGGCAGATTTATATCTTTTTGAAGATGACAATTCCGTTGTGACCACCAAATCCAAACGTATTGCTCATGGCAATACTCACCTCTTTTTCCATTGCCTCGTTTTTTACAATCTGAAGCTTGGATGATATTTCGGGATCCATCTTTTCAATATTGATTGTCGGAGGAATGATATTATCCTTGATAGCTTTGATTGATGTTATAGCTTCTGCAGCACCTGCCGCGCCCATCAAATGACCTGTCACGGATTTTGTGGCACTGATATGAAGATTCTTAGCATCTTCTCCAAAAAGACTTTGAATAGCTGTTAATTCGCTGATGTCACCAATAGGGGTGGAAGTGGCATGTGCATTTAAGTAATCAACGTCCTCGGTTGATAAACCCCCATCTTCGAGGCTCTTCAGCATGGCGATCTTGGCACCTTTTCCCTCGGGATGAGTTGCGGTCATATGATATGCATCGGAAGTCATTGCAGCACCCGCTACCTCCGCATAAATGGCAGCTCCCCTCGATTTGGCATGCTCATATTCTTCTAAAATCAGAGTTCCGGAACCTTCTCCCATCACAAAACCATCCCTCTCAATATCAAATGGCCTGGAAGCTGTTTCGGGATCATCGTTTCGCGTGGACATAGCTTTCATTGCTGAGAAACCACCGAGGGAAGCTTCCGTTATCGGAGCTTCGGACCCGCCTGTAATAATAACTTTAGCTTTTCCCCACCGGATATAATTAAATGCATCCATGATGGCTGTATTGGAAGTTGCACAGGCAGAAACGGTACAGTAATTGATTCCCATCAATCCGTATTTAATAGAAATTAGTCCACCGGCAAGGTTTGAAATCAATTTTGGAATAAAAAAGGGATTAAACCGGGGGTTGTAGTCATTGGAGACATAATTTTTTACTTCCTCTTCAAACGTAAGCATACCACCCTGTCCCGTGCCCCAAATAACCCCTACGTCAAAAGGATCCATTTTATCAAATTCCAACCCGGAGTCTTTAACTGCTTCATCTGTCGAGATCAGGGCATATCTTGTAAAAGGGTCTGTGCGCTTTATTTCTCTGTGGCTGAGAAAATCAGCAGGGTCTAAATTTTTTAATTCACAGGCAAATCGTGTTCTGAATTTTGAAGCATCAAAATTTTTAATTTCTGCTGCACCGCTCTTTCCGTCAATCAGGTTTTTCCAAAAATCAGAAACATTGTTCCCAATAGGGGTCAATGCACCAAGGCCTGATACTACTACTCTTTTCATAAATGGATATCGATTATATAAGTGAGTTTATAATAGCAAATGTGTAATTAGTGAAGCTGAACGAATCGGGTTTACCGGTTATCTGGAAAAAAACAGCCTTTATAAAAATGGTATCAGTAAAACTAATTCGGGTAATCAGTTACACCAGACAAATTCTGACTATAAAGGTAAGAAAATGATACGCTTCTAAATGTATCAATTTATTAAAATATGTTTTCCGAATGTTATTTTTTTGCAAAAAATCTCTTTAAAGAGGTGAAAGAAAACAGTTGTTATTAGTTTCGAATTGAAGCTAAAGGATGGATAAAAAAAGTTAAATCCGGTAAATCAAGTACTTTTTTTATTCAGGAATATTTACATCAAATCTGTATACATTTGATGAAGCTGTAAGAAAAAGTGGATTTCCATTCGATCTGCCCCAGGCAAGATTTGTAATTTGTTCTTCAAATTCAGTTTTATAAATTTGTTCTCCTTCGCTGTTAAGTACAATTAAACCATTGGGACCGGTTGTATAAAGATTTCCTTTGGTATCTGTTTTCATCCCATCTGCTCCGCCTTTCTCTGTCATTTCGCCGATATTGGCAAAGGTGCTTGGGTTGCTTGTGTTTCCATCCTGATCCGTTTCAAAAAATATAATTTCACCGGTTCTGGAATCATTTATATAGAGTCTGGATTGGTCCGGCGAAAACGCAATTCCGTTGGGATGTGTAAACTGATCATAAATCAAGTGCAGTTCACCGGATGGAGTCAGTTTGTATACGCCGCTGAATTCAAGTTCTCTTTCTTCTTCACTGACACCAAAAGGAGGATCTGTAAAGAAAATGGCCCCGGTTGAATGAACGGTCAGGTCATTTGGGCTATTGAGCCTTTTTCCCTCAAAACTGTCTGCAATTACCTCAAGGCCTCCTTCATCAGAAAATCTGGAAACCGTACCGGCGTGTTGTGCAAGCAATAAATTTCCATCCTGATCGGCTGCAATACCATTTGAATTTCCGGAAGGCTCAATAAATACTTCAGATTCTTCACCCGGAGCCCATTTATAAACCCTGTTTGCAGGGATATCACTGAAGAGCAAAAATCCATCAGGGTGCCAAAAGGGGCCTTCTGTAAACCGGTAGCCGTCTGTGATCAATTCCGGCTGACTAAGCAGCGGTTCGGACTGCTGCTCTCCCGGTTTTTCTCCGCAGGATAATGTTGTGAATGCTATAATTATCACCAGTAGAATATTTTTACTTTTCATTGTCTATATTTTTTTGATCGGTTAAAAAACAGGACAGATTTCCATAGCAAAAATATATTATGAAAACATTTTTTAACCTAATTTCCTGTTAACTGTTTCTACCACGCATAATTCCATTGGATTTCAACGCTGAAAAGAACCTGTCGTTGTGAATTGATGAGACGCATAGACGTTTGATATGCATCAGTATCGCGACTCGCTATTTTCAGAAGATCATCAGATTCAAAAGCAAATGACTTATATTCCATGCTTTCAATCTTGCGGCTCTCGAAATTTTCAGAGAAAGATTCGAGAAGCAGTACCATGCCGGGCGGGCCTTGTATTTTATGATTAGTTGAACGTCTTTTCTGATCACTGAATCGGGAAAGTATATCAGCGGCCGGATATCCAAAAATTTGTGAATTCAGCTTATGGTACTTTTTTGCCTGCTCTTCCATAATTTCAAGTTCCCAGTCCGGATCAAAATTAATACGGTGTTTACTTTCATGTTCACCGGAATTTTCTGTAACTAAAATCTGAAATTCTTCCTCAACAGCAGTGATTTTGCCGGAAAGAACTTTTTGAGTGAAAGAGATTAGAAACGAGCTGTCTGTATCCTCAATAGAATCAATATCCTTAATTTTAAGAATATATTTGCATTTTTCACCTATTTTCAAAGCATTTTTCATGGAAATTTTCCCAGAATTCCAATAAATGGAGTGATCTTCAAGACCGGTAAAAATATCACTAAAGGTATCTGATTGCTGATCCGCAATATAAAGCCAATGACCAAATGGCGGCAGGGGATCTCCTTCATCTGCCGGGAAGTTTTCACTATCCATATTCTTCTCATATAATCGGAAAGTTTCCGGGTCAAGTATAAATTCAGTTTCTGTTGACTTTCCAAGCCATCTTTTAAAATCCATAGGGTATATTTTTGAATTTATTAAAAACCAATTATTATTAATATAGTCATACCATATAATCGTGTTAACATATTACAATATCCATTTATTAAAAAATAAGTTCCGTTCGGTTTTGATATATTATTTCGCTTATGGTTCCAATATGTTTATATGCCGCTTAAAGGGCAGAATACCATCTGCTCAGGTTGTCGGCAAATTATCAATTCAAAACTTTGATCTGCGCTGGCATAAAGTAAGTAATAACGACGGATCGGGTAAGTGCAATATTTTCAGAACTGATAAGCGGGTTAATGAAGTATGGGGAGTTTTGTACACGATGAACCGGAATGAACTTCATCTGCTGGACCGGGCTGAAGGATGCGGGAACGGTTACAGGCGAATTGTGATCCGCGGAAAATACAAACATACTTCTATCGATGCTTTCACATACTCTGCCACTAAAATTGACTATGATCTATTACCATTTTGCTGGTATAAAATGTATGTCCTGAAAGGAGCCGAAGAACATGATCTGCCTGAATCCTATTTGTCAAAAATATCTTTGGTATCCTCAGTAAAAGACCCTGACAGAAATCGCGCAAAACGCCATCTCAAAGTCCTTTTTTCTTAGCTTCATTCCAAAGACTGTCCATCTCCTCAAGGTCTGACTCTGTAACGGAACGGTTTTTTTCAGCAAGTTTCTCTTCAATAAACCTGAACCTGGACTCAAATTTCCGGTTCGATGCTCTCAGTGAATCTTCTGCATTCAGTTCAAGCAGACGCCCAACATTTACAATCGAAAAGAGAAGATCGCCGAATTCATCTTTCTGTTCCGCTTTGTTTTGGTGTTCAACGGCATGACGCCATTCATCGATCTCTTCATTCAGTTTTTCCCAGGCAAGTTTCCATTCTGCCCAGTCGAAACCAACATTGGCAGCTTTTTCCTGCATGCGATGCGCTTTGATCAGGGCGGGAAGATTTTTTGGCAATCCATCCAATACAGAGCTTTTACCTTCACTCAGTTTGATTGATTCCCAGTTTGAAGCAACGGCAGTATCATTTTCAGCATTCGTATCTCCAAACACATGTGGGTGTCTCCGGATTAATTTTTCTGAAATGCCATGAATTACATCTTCCATCGTAAATTTATTCTTTTCAGAGGCCATTTCTGCCTGGAAAACCACGTGAAGCAGAAGATCTCCCAGCTCTTTTTTTAGCTCGTCGAAATCACTGTTGTCGATTGCATCTACAACTTCATAGACCTCTTCAATCAGATTGTCTTTAAGGGATTCGTGGGTTTGTTTACGGTCCCAGGGACATTCTTTTCTCAATATTGATATTAACCTGATAAAATCCTGAAAGGAAGAGCTTGGTTTCATTTTAAAAGCAGATAATAATTATAAATTTTGGCCTGAATATACGAAGGCTGAGGCCAAAAGAAGAAATAGTTAAAAGAGCAGTTCATTTGAATAGTCCAATCGTATAGTCGAGTGAAAAGATTAAAGCGAGCAGAATACAGATAGCGCTTAAACTAATTACAGGCTGCCAGATTACGAGCCCGCCCACAGTACCTATTACAGCCCCAAGATACTGAATGTAGCGCAGCTGTTCGTTCGTAGCTCCGCGAATCATAGCTTCCAGCCTGGCTTCATCATATGTTTTTAAATTGTCTTCAACCAATGCATGCACATCCAGCTGATTAATTAAACGGTATAAGAGATTGGTAATGAGTTCTTCAATGGCATCCCCTTGCTGATCCAGTTTATCAGGCAGCTCATCCAGGAATAGATCCAGCTTGTCGAATCCTTTTTCAACGGATGACGGGATTTCGGCGATCGCATCTTCAATAATATCCTGCATCTCTTTTCCCCGTAAAAATGTATAAGCTCTGATAGCCGCTTTTTCGAGAGATCTGTTTACCAATGCCTCATCAACCTCTTCTATAAGGTGACGTGCAAGATTTGCACGTAAATCAGCATCTGCAATCACATCTTCGGAATACTCAATAACCCACTGTTTAATGTCGCTTCTGAATGAGGGATCATCAATAAGAGTTTTCAGCCAGGCAACTGATTTTTCTCTGTAGCGGCTGATAACCTTTGATTCATGAATTTTTTGTTTGATGATTTCGGGATTGATAAGATCTTCTGATACCGCATTTGCGAGACGAAAAGCGATCCGCTCCTTGTGCGCGGGGATTAAACCGTGACCAAGAACCGGGCGTTTGCGGGAGGGACGAAAGAGCATGGTAATGGCAATCCAGTTTGTGAGAAAGCCGATGAGTCCGCTGATGGTGACAATTCGTAAAATTCCGTTTAACGGATATACTGTTCCGAGGATTGCTATGGAATAGCCTTCAAAATCCCAGATAAATGAGAAGGCAAACAAAGTTGTCAGGATCCAGGGTACAAATTGTAACAAGAGAAAAGTGAAAGGCTTTTTCTCTCTTTTCTTCGGTTTTACAGAAGATCTTTTTTCGGGCGGAGCTGACAGTTCATCCAGTCCGCTGTGTTGTTTTATAATCTTCCAAAGGTGCTTGAAATGGCGTTTGGAAGTTTCACCTGCAGATGGGTGAACCGGCCCACTATTTTTATGTTCAGATGGCTGCATGTCACTCATCGGGTAAAATTAGCTTAATTTGCCGAATTATTCACCATGCAGAATATTTTTCATTTTTCATACCTCTGAATCAGGCTAACGGCATGAAACGCTGACAACAGTACCAGCGGAATTCCTCCGCCGGGATGTGTGCTGCCGCCTGTTAGATACAAACCATCAATAAAAGAAGTTTTATTTTTCGGCCTTCTGAAAGCTGAAAATTTTGAATTGGAAGATGTACCGTAAATGCTGCCTCTGTTTGACCTGTAGTTGCGATAAAAATCTTCAGGAGTGATGATTTTGGAAAATTTAACGGACTTCATCAGACCTGTCAGACCCGAATTTTCGAGTTTACTGATAATCAAATCCGGATAACTCCGGGATAGCGATTCCCAATTTTGATCCTCAGTCAGATATGGCGCATTTACCAGGATAAAGAGATTTGAGTGCCCATTCGGAGCGTGAGCCGGATCGGAGTATGATGTGTTGGCTACATAAATGGTCGGATCGTCCGGCAGCTTTTTTTCATTAAATATGGAGTTGAACTCGCTTTGATAATCAGACGAGAAGAAAATGTTGTGATGCGCAAGTGTTTTAAATTTTTTTGAAATACCAAGAAGGAGCACAAAGCCGGAACAGGAAGGCTCAAGATTTTCCTGTTTCCTTCTTTTACGATGCGATAAAGACTCCTTTGGCAACAACTCCAGGAGTGTTTCAGATGCATCACTGTTTGAAACAATAATATCGGTTTTTAATTCTGATCCGTCTGTAAGAGTAACCGCTTTTACTCTTTTCCCGGTACAATTGATTTTTTGAACTTCTTTTTTAAACTGAAATTCCACATTAAATTCCCGGGCAAGTTTACCGAGGGCTTTGGCAATAGAATAGAGTCCGCCTTTCACGTAGTAACCACCCATATTTATTTCCACATGTGGAATTACATTCAGTGTAGCAGGCGCCTGGAATGGTGAAGAACCGTTGTAGGTGGTGAATCGCTTAAAAAACTGACGAAGATAAGGTGATCTGAAACTGGAGTCGACTCTTGAGGCTACAGTGGTAAACGCATCGATCCCAAAGAAATCAATTAAGTTCAGCTGTTTTAAATCCGATAAGTCATAAAGAGGATTGTTGAGAAAGGAACCGGATGTTTTATTGTATAATTCCGAAGCATAGGAGAGGAAAGAGTTATAGTTTTCCACTTCTTCCGGAGCTATTTTCAGTAATTCACCGGCATTATTTTCCCTGTCTGAATAGTTGTTAAATTTTGTCCCATCCGGAAAAAAATAACGGCAAAGAGGGGATACGGGAAGAAAAGTAAGATAGTCTTCCCTGTTTCTTCCACATTTTTCAAAAAGTGAATTGATAATTTCAGGCATGGTAAGAAGGCTCGGTCCGGTGTCGAAGCGGTAACCGTTTTCCGAAATCTGATTCATCTTTCCTCCGATCGCCTCATTTTTTTCAAGAACAGTAACCTGATGTCCTTCCTTTGCTAACAGAACAGATGCAGCCAGGCCACCAAGACCGGCACCAATAATGATTATTTTTTTTCTCATGGTTAAGTAAACCTGTTGAGTTGGCGAATCATTTCCTCTTTTGTTCCGTAGCCGGTTCTTTCTGAAATCTGTCTGTTTTAACGGATAGCTGTAAGCTTCGCAACAGCTTCGATATGATATGTCTGTGGGAACATATCCACAGGCTGAACTTTCTCAACCCGGTAAAATTCTTTCAGTTCTTTTAAATCTCTTGCCATGGTTGATGGATTGCAACTGACGTAAACCAATTTCGGAACAGCCAGTTCACCTAACCGCGTTACTACATCGGGGTGCATGCCCGAACGAGGGGGATCGGTGATAATGCAGTCCGGTTTCCCAAATTTGTTCAGCATTTGATCATTAAAAGTGTCTTTCATATCCCCGAGAATGAATTCGGCATTTACCACATCATTTTCTTTTGCATTGCTTTTCGCATTTTCGATGGCAACCTCAATAAGCTCAACACCAATTGCCCGGTTAACCTGATCCGCCACATATAATGTAAGAGTACCCACACCACAGTAGAGATCATAAAGGAGTTCATCTTCATTCAGTTCGGCATACTTTTTGGCAACCCGGTAAAGCTTTTCAGCCTGCTTGGTATTGGTCTGGAAAAATGCATTTGCATGAATTTTAAAAGAGTGCCGTCCGATTTTATCTGTGATATAACCCGGACCGTACAGTACATTTTCGTAACGGCCAATTGCAGTTGGGTTCAGCTGGTCGTTAATATTGTTAATAACCGTCGTAATCTCCGGGAAATTTTCGACGAGTTCGGAACAAAGGCGATTAACGGTTTCAGGCGCATCTCTGAAGGTCACAACATTTACCATAAGATCATCTGTAAAATGAGAATTGCGGATTACCAGATGGCGGATGAACCCTTCATTTTTATAGGTATCGAATGGCTTTACATCGTTGCTGATGCACCAGCTTCTGACAAAATCCAGAATTGCATATGAAAATTGTGGCTGAAGATGGCACTCCTTCAGGTTCAGGATTTTATCATATCTGCCGGGTGCATGCAGTCCTGCGGCGAAGGCTGAATCATCTACATAATTATCACTATGAATCTCTTCTTCTGTGAGCCACCTGCGGCTTCCAAAGCTATATTCCATCTTATTCCGATAATAAAAAGGCTGATCGCAAGAGATTATGGGTTCAACGATATCCGGAGAAAGTCCTGCAATGCGTTCTATATGATCCCTGACTTGCTGCTCTTTGATAGCCAGTTGTTTTTTATAGGGAAGAAACTGCCAGGTGCAGCCCCCGCAGACGAGAGCATGACGACATTTCGGTTCAATGCGCACAGAAGATGGTTTTAGTATCTCAACGAGTTTGGCCTCACGGTATTTTTTCTTCTTTTTTACAATACGCGCTCTTACAATATCGCCCGGAGCAGTATTTGGTATAAATACAGCTAACCCGTCTTTTTTAGCAATTCCTTTTCCCTTAAAGGCTGCTGATTCTACTTCCAGTTCAACAACTTCACCCTTCTTTAACGCCATTAAATCTCTTCGTCCTCGTGGAGTCTGTAGTAAGATTCAAACTGAATAGAGAATGCAGTTTTGGTATCGGCTGCTTCACACAGTTTTCTCATGGTGCGTTCAAGTTGCATCATAGCGATCATGGAGATGGTTTCAATAAATTTAATTGCAATTTCAGGATGTCGTTTTTTCAGGGTCTCAAAATCCGGCTTGAAAAATCCCAGCAGAGTACAGTCGGTTATACATTTGGCCGAAGACATCCGGCGCAATTCATAGCCGATCGACATGGCACCGAAGCTTTCAGGAGGTTCCAGTTCGTGAGTTGCACTGCCTTTTTCGGGATCATCAATATTGTTAACTACACTGAGCTCTACACGTCCTTCCTCAATAAAATACATGCCTGTACCGGGATCATTTTGATAATAAATGTATTCACCTTCTTTATATTTTCTTCGGTGACACAGCTGCAGAAATTCATACCGCTCAAACAATGACAAATTTCGAAGAAATCGTGATTTTAAGAGGATTTTCGACTGGTTTTTGAATTTTCCGGGAATCTCTTTTTCTGTCATATCGTATTGTGTTTGATGATTTTGAAATACAAAGCGTTAAAGATCAGGTGTATTATTTCCAAACAGAATATAATTTAATTTTCAAGAACTTTTAGACCGGGAGCAGATTGTATCTTTTTTTGGTTTGATAATTTTGATTGATGTTTCATAAAACTATTTAAAAGGAGTGCCCGATTCCAAAACTTAAAAATGCATTTTTGTTTTGGAACCAGCCTTCCTGGAGATCATTAACCCTGAATGCAAAATCCAACCGTGCAATTAAAAAATCCCAGTCGAGGCGAACTCCCAGGCCGCTGGATACCGGTATTTGTTCAATAAATGTATCAACAAAAAACTTACCGTCCCTCAAAATATCTCTGTTCTCCTGATCTCTGAAACTATTCCGGGGCCCGTACCAAATATTTCCTGCATCAGTAAACAGGGCAATTTGCCACTCAGCAGAAAACAGGTTATCGATAAACTTTTGTCTCACCTCAGCAAATGCAGCAAGTTTAATCTCGCCGCCGTTAATAGTAACATCTTCAGGAGCAATTTTACCGGGGCCCAGTCTGAAAGGCGCGTATCCGCGAATATCGTTACTTCCTCCGGCAAAAAAACGTCTGTTTAGCGGGATCGTGGTACTTTGGCCGTAAGGATGTGCATAACCGCCAAAGAAGCGATATGCAAATACGGAATTTGCCGCAAATGGAATGTATCGGCGATAATCAGCAGTCAGTTTAAAAAATCTGCTGTAAGCGAGCGAGTTCGATGATATTCCAAAAGGGGATGGAATATTTTCATTTATTTCACCGGGAGTAAAGACAAAACGGTCGAGGAGAAAAGGAAAATTACCGCCGCTTGAAATCGAAAATTCACTGAAATGGCCAAAATTTCGTTTTATGATATTAGTTGTTGAGCTTCTCAGGGTATACCGGATGATCGATGAAAATTGAGGGCGAAAATCCTCTTCAATCCTTTCAAGCTCAAATGAGCCTTCTCCAAATTCATCAATCAGGTTTTGCCTGAATTCGGAAGATGGATCTGAATCTACAATATCCATTTCGAGTAAGTCCAGAAAACTGCTAAAGCGAGATGAGTGAGTGGTTTCGTACCGCAGGTTAAACCGCAGATCAAAATTAATATCAAAAAAGAGCTGATTCGACTGGCTGTATGTAAGTGAGTAGCTTGTTCTCGAATTCTGGAAAAGAGGATTTTGAGAAAAAGTGGCAAAGGGAAAGTTCAGACGTGGAACCGAGTAATCGATTGTGCTTTCGAGGGTTCTGAATATTGTTGAATTAACCCGTCTTGTACCTTGTTCATCCGGTGGTACAATTTCCCTCAGTGTTGAAGGTGTAACGAATTCAAAATTGGCATTCAGTCCGATTGTCAGGTTCTCTGCAGTTCCAAAGACATTATTATTCGTATAGTTTATTCCGCCGCCGGTACCGAATCCGAATCTTCTCATTCCAAATAATTCTGCCCTGACAGAGTGTTTTGAAACTGTCTGGAAATCAAAATAGACAGGTATTTCCTCTTTCGAGTAATCAGGTAATGCACCATCTTCATCCAGTCCGAACCGATTGATAAAGAGCATCCCCAGATTCTGAAATTCGTTTACAGTTTGAATATATCTTGCCTGGTCAAAAACCTGACCAGGCTTGAATCTGAGGTGGTTGGTGACAAGTTCGAAATCGGATTGAGCGGCAGTCTGTTTTTGAATAAAAACGGATCTTCCGGCAGTGGTAAAATCACTGTTTCTGATGGTATCTGCTTCCTGGTATTCAACACCACCTTCGGGACCCGCAAGCTTAACATGTATATCCCCGAATGTAAATATCCTTCCGGGATTCATGGCAAAAAGAATATCCATTTGGTTCTTGTCTTCTTCGTCCCGCTTGATCAGAGCTTTTACAGAATCACGCTGAACCGATGCAAACCCATTATTTTTCAGATAATTTATGATTCTTGTCTGTTCTTCACGCAGAGAGAGCGCATCATACTGCCGGTTATAAGTGAACGTGGAATCATTGATGAAAGAACTGCTGAAATTACTCTCATCGTAAAATTTCTTTTCTTTAGAATCATCTTCAAAATCAGGAAGTCCGGTAAAAGCAACTGTTCGTATTGTTGATGCGGGCCCCTCTTCAATAATAAAAGATACCTCTACGCGGTCCTTGTTATATTCAACAATGGTAGTATCAACATTCGTCTCAAAATAGCCGATATTTTGGTAAAAAAGCTGAATACGTTCCATGTCATTTCCAACCATTTCCCGGTTCAGATAGGCGGGTTCTTCACCAATACCGCCACCAAAAAGCTGCCAGATGTAATACCAGGGTGTAAAACGGGGGATGCCCAGAAATTCCCGGTTTGTGGAAGTTCTGATAAGATTTAAAAGTGTGCCGTCTTTCACATTCTCATTACCTGCAAACCGGATAATACGAACAACTTTGTCACTATCCTTCTGCTCAATACTTGCTGCATTTTGAGCATAAATAGCAGTAATGTCCAAAAAGAGAATGACATTCAGGGCTGATGTCAATAAAAAAAACCGTATAAATATTAGCCTGACTGCAGACACGTTTAAACAACCTTATATGAAAAACGGTTGTATGGTATTCATACAACCGTTATTTAATTGAAAAAGAAGATACGTAATTTATAAATGACTAAACGTCATCGTAGTCAAATCCTTCATCTTCTTCGCCATGGAAGAAATCCTCTTTTCTGATATAATCAGGCCATATATCTTCTATACCCTCATATATCATATCTTCGCCCTCCTCAATTTCATCGAGTTCATAAAGATTATCAATTACCTGCTGAGGCAGGCCATTTCGTTCGGCCCATTCAATTAATTCTTCCCTCGATGCGGGAAATGGTGCATCATCAAGTGCGGCGGCTAATTCTACTGTCCAGATCATAACTGATTTAAATTTAAATGTTTTTCTTTAAAAATTTCTTCTGAATAATTTTGTCGACTGCTATAAAACACAACTTTATGACAATTGCAAATTTTGCGATACATTTTTAAAAATTATTTTTATTTGTCGGTCTTAAGGTGACGAAAATATTTTTTATCTTATCTAATGTATGTTCTATCATACTTTGTCAACTTAACAACTTAATTTAATTTTTATTTTATGGGAAGTATAGGCGGTTTTGAATATGTTCTGATATTTCTTGCAATTCTTTTACTGTTCGGAGCGAAAAGAATTCCTGACCTTGCCCGTGGATTGGGGCAGGGGATTAAAGAATTCCGGAAAGCATCGGATGATATAAAACGGGAAATTGACCGGGGTAAAGAGGAAATATCCGATTCTACCCGACATGATGAATCAAAGAAAAGCAAAGAAACTGAATCTGAAAAGAATTAAACAATTTATCTATGAATGATCTGCTCTCCACAAAGGAGCAATTAAACAGTAAAAACATAACACTACCCGAAATTGTTGACTCTTTTCTGGATGTAATTTCAAAAAATGATAAGACAATTCATGCATTTATCTCAGTAAATGCTGAGTCTGCCAAATCTGAAGCAGAGCGCATTCAAAAAAAGATTGATGACGGCACGTCCGGATCCCTGGCAGGTGCTGTGGTTGGTGTTAAGGATGTTATTTGTGAGAAAGGAAAAATCACATCCTGCTCATCTAAAATGCTGGAGAATTTTGAAAGCGTGTATGACGCAACTGTAATAGAAAAGTTAAAGAAAGAAGATGCTATTCTATTGGGGCGTATTAATATGGACGAATTTGCCATGGGATCTTCTACCGAAAACTCATACTATGGCCCCACAAGAAACCCTCATGATCCGGAGCGTGTTCCGGGCGGATCAAGCGGAGGCAGTGCAGCAGCTGTTGCTGCCGGTATGTGTAATGTATCGCTCGGATCAGATACCGGTGGTTCCATACGTCAGCCCGCTTCTTATTGCGGGGTTGTTGGCCTGAAACCAACTTACAGCAGGGTGTCGCGATACGGCCTCGTGGCATTTGCCTCCTCATTTGACTGCATCGGTCCTTTCGGAAATAATGTAGATGATGCAGCTTTGATACTGCAGGTGATTTCAGGAGCAGATCCCATGGACAATTCATCTGCTCATGTACCGGTTCCCGATTACATGGAAGAACTGAAATCCGATACAGGTAAGCTGAAAATCGGTGTACCTGAAGAGTATTTTGGCGAGGGCCTTGATGATGAAATCAGGGTAAGGATACAGAGCTATCTGAAAGATCTTGGAAATAGCAATGCGGAGCTGGTGCCTATTCATTTGCCGCATGCGAAATATGGAATAGCAGCTTATTATATTCTCGCTACAGCTGAGGCCTCAAGCAATCTTGCGCGGTATGACGGCATTCGATACGGACACAGGGCTGATTTCGACCAGGTTGAAAAAGAGTTGGTTCAGGAGCAAAAGGCTCTTCAGGAACAGATTAAAATTGCTGTGGGGGCGGATCATGAACATCTTGTCGAAGAGCTCTCCGGTGTAGATTCTTCACTTGTCAGGCTCTATAAAAAATCCAGAACCGAAGGGTTTGGAACCGAAGTTAAACGCCGTATTATGCTTGGTACTTATGTTCTGAGTGCCGGTTATTATGATGCTTACTATGCAAAAGCACAGAAAATCAGAAGGCTGATAAAACAGGATTTTGATGAAGCTTTTAAGAAAGTGGATGTAATTGCTTCACCAACGGCGCCTACAACTGCTTTTAAGCTCGGAGAAAACCTGGAGGATCCGGTTCAAATGTATCTGAATGATGTTTACACAATTACAGCTAATCTCGCAGGTATTTGCGGAATCAGCGTTCCTGCAGGGTTTCATTCCAACGGGTTGCCTGTCGGTATTCAATTTCTTGCTGATACTTTTAATGAAACCAAGATCCTGAAAGCCGGAAGGTTAGTCGAAGCTCTAAACGGGAAGAGCTGATGCAAAACAGGCTGAAAGGTAAATGGATTCTTGTTACAGGGGCGACTTCAGGAATCGGCAGGGCAACGGCACTCATGTTTGCTGAACAGGGCTGTAACCTCGTACTAACTGGCCGGAGAGAGCAGAGGCTGCTGCAGTTGAAGAACCAGCTTGTGGAATATCCTGCCGAAGTCATTCTGTCTCCGTTTGATATCAGAAATAAAGAAGAGTGCAAAAAATTTACCGGTTCACTGTCTGTTGAGATCGATATCCTTGTAAACAATGCGGGCCTGGCAAAAGGGGTTGGTCACATCTACGATGCCGATACCGATGACTGGGATCAGATGATTGATACGAATATAAAAGGTTTGTTATATATAACCAGGTTCATTGCTGAGAAGATGAAAAGCAAGAACAGAGGACATATTATTAACGTCGGCTCAACATCAGGTTATGAGACTTATGCGGGCGGGTCTGTTTACACGGCAACCAAATATGCTGTTCGTGCCATCACAGGGTCGATGAAAAAGGATTTACATGGCACAGGAATCCGGGTTAGTTCGGTTTCACCAGGTCTTGTGCAGACAGAATTCAGCAAGGTAAGATTCGGTGATGAACAAAAGGCAGATGCCGTTTATCTCGGGATGCAGCCGCTTACAGCAGAAGATGTGGCTGAGATCATTCTTTTCACTGCTAACCGTCCGCAGCATGTAAATATTATGGATACCATCGTTTACCCGACCGATCAGTCAGCTGCAACAATGGTCCACCGGAGTAATGATTAAGAGACAACAGGTTGGATTATTTTTACTAATATTTGCAACAATACTCTTTTCAGCTGCCTGTCAGGCGGATAAGCCTAATTTCAATTTTCAGGAACAGGGACGAGATGTACCCCTTTTTTCAGCTGATTCTGCATATCATTTTATTGAACTGCAGCTTTTAGCCGGACCAAGAGTTCCCGGGTCGGAAGGCCATTCCGAGGTTAATAAATTTATCAGAAGAAAGCTTCAAAAGTATGCAGGAGAGCGGAATATATATTCTCATAATTTTCAAAAGATTGTATATGGAGATACACTCAACCTGACAAATTTTATCAGTTCTTTCGGCACAAACCATTCTGACAGAATAGTTCTTGCTGCTCATTGGGATACGAGGCCCATGGCTGAAAAAGATCCTGATGATAAGGAAACTCCCATTCCCGGCGCGGATGACGGAGGCAGCGGTGTTGGTGTGCTTTTGGAGCTTGCGAGAATTTTTCAGGAGAACCCGGTTCCAATCGGTGTTGATATCATATTTTTTGATGGTGAGGATTACGGAAAACCCTCCGATCTGGAGTTTTATTTCCTGGGATCACGGGAATGGGGTAATAATCCGCCGGTTCCCGGTTATAACCCGCGATTTGGAATCTTACTGGATATGGTAGGAGGGGAAAATGCTATCTTTCCCAAAGAGGGTTACTCTATGCAGTATGCACCAGGCCTTGTAAATGAAATTTGGTCGGTTGCCGGTGAAAAGGGTTATGGGGAACTTTTTGTAAATCAGCGGGGCGCCCCTATTTCAGACGATCACGTTATTGTTCAAAGGCTGACAGGAATACCAATGATTAACATCATACATCATAGAGTATCGGACACCGGGAAGGTTATATTCCCTGAATATTGGCATACTCAAAGAGATGATTTAAATATAATCAGTAAAAATACGTTACAGGCTGTGGGCGATGTGCTTCTCGAATTAATTTACAACAGAATTCCAAAGTGAGTTACATAAAACTGATTATTTATGTGCCGGGACCGTATCAGGAGATGCTGATTGCTGAACTGATGGAAATGGATTTCTATGGCTTTGAACAATTTGATGACCGGCTGGAAGCATACATTGATAAAAAGAGATTTGATGATGTGAACAGGGAGCATATTGAGCAGATTTTATCACTTCATCCCGAGAGTCCGAAGTTTGAAATTGAAGAGATTGAAGAGAAAAACTGGAATGCAGACTGGGAAAAGGGAATTCAGCCTCTTGAAGTAGGGCCTTTTTTTATTCGTCCCACCTGGAGTAAAAAGCAACCCTCAGAGGATCGGATTTTGATTGAAATCGATCCTAAAATGTCGTTTGGAACAGGATACCATGAGACAACCCGGCTCATGTTAAAACAACTTGCAAAACTGGAGCTTACCGGTAAAAAGGTTCTGGACGCCGGAACCGGTACAGGAGTGCTTGGCATTGCTGCTTTAAAACTGGGCGCTTCCTCCGTCTATGCTTTTGATATCGATCCGTGGAGTATCCGGAATGCAACGGAAAATGCACTCATCAATAACGTTTCGGATCAATTTGAAGTCCGGGAAGGGGGAGCTGAAGTGATACCGGACAATGGATTTGATCTGGCGGCAGCCAATATAAACAGGAATGAACTCATCCAAATGCTTCCGGCGTTGAAAAAAGCAGTTTCAGGTAAAGGAAGTATCCTTTTGTCGGGATTGTTAAAATCTGATAAAAAATTGGTGCAAAATAGAATAGAAGAATTAGATTTAAAATATATTGATGAAATTTCAGAAAATGACTGGATTCTTATGCACTTTGAAAAATCCGGGAAGTGAAATTGAACTTGATAAGTAAGAAGCGTAGTATCAATAAGTAAACATATATTCAGTTTAAAGCACGTGCAGAGAAACAGAGATTCAGATACAAACCGGCAGCATGCTTCGGCAAGCAGCCTTGAGGATGACAAGCTTGTGAAACAAGCGATGAAGGGCAGTAATGATGCCTGCAGCAAACTTGTATCTAAATACAGGGAGCAATTGCATTTTCACATCGGTAAAATGATCCGGGACCGCGAACAGGTAGAAGATCTGGTTCAGGAAGTATTTATGAAAGCATTTGACAATCTTGAATCATACAATACCCAGTATGCGTTTTCAACATGGATTTACCGGATTGCCACGAATCATACAATTGATTACCTGAGAAAGAAAAAGTTAAGAACTCTTTCTATCAACGATCCGGTTACGACCAAAGACGGGGAGATGAATGTACAGTTGCCGGACAAAAATTTTGAGACAGACAGGGCAATCATACGGAAGCAGAGAAAAGCGATGATTGAATCAGCAATCAGTAATCTACCTGAAAAATATCGGGATGTGATTGAAATGAGGCACATGGAGGAGATGAGCTACCAGGAAATATCCGAAGAGCTTGATTTACCCCTGGGAACCGTGAAGGCTCATATCTTTCGAGCGCGTGAAATGCTTTATAAAACGCTGAAAGATAAACGGGATAAGTTTTGATACCGGATTATTCTGGAAAACGGTAAGACGATTGGGAAAAGCAAGATTGAAAAATCGGGAATTTACCTGATATATTTACTAAAACGCTTTATAAAATTTAAAATCAGGAGCTGATATGACCAAATATTTTACAACTGCTAAATCGCTGACACTGACATCCGCAGTGGGTTTTATGGTGCTGGCCTTCTCGGTATCAATGAATGCAGAAAAAGATGCTGCTGTTAGCGGGGACAAAGTTGAAAGAAATGATGGCAGCATTCTTGTCTTTTCCAAAACAACTGGCTGGCGCCACGAATCAATTGAACCGGGCAAAGAAGCTTTAAAAAAAATTGCAGCCGAAAACGGTCTTGACATAACCTTAACAGAAGATGCCACTTTTTTTACCGATTCTAATCTGAAAAATTATGATGCAGTTATATTTCTGAATACCACGGAAACTATTTTTAATGACAGGCAGCGTGAAGCCTTTAAATCATATATTCAATCAGGTGGCGGATTTGTCGGAATACATTCCGCTGCAGATACTGAATATGACTGGCCATGGTATAACCGGCTGGTAGGCGCCTATTTTATGAATCATCCCAATAATCCCAATGTGCGCGAAGCTGTTATTGATGTTCACACAAAAGATCATCTTTCCACTCATATGCTTCCGGACCGATGGAAAAGAGCAGACGAATGGTACAACTTTAAAGACCGGAATGAGAGTGTTCAGGTTTTGATGTGGCTGGATACCGACAGCTATGAAGGCAGCGAGCATCCGGGAGATCATCCGATAGCGTGGTATCATGAATATGACGGTGGCAGAGCTTTCTATACCGGCCTTGG
>CAZFAJ010000022.1:0-2390 GCA_964517005.1 uncultured Balneolaceae bacterium
GTTTCGTCAAAACCACTATCAGTTGAGTCACAACTCAAAGTCATGATTGCAATCAGGGAAGCGATAAAAAATAGAAATTTCTTCATGGTCCAAAAATCCTGCCCCTCGATAAAAAGATGATTGAGGGTTTATGTAGCTTGACTGAGTTTTTAATTCAGATTGTTCCGTGATTAGATAATTTACGGTTTTCTAGATCTTAATAAATAATAAAATTGTATATTGATGCCTAATTAATATAATCTAATTAAGAAGCAGAATTTTTGTTTTTGGGGTTTATCCTGAGGCCGCAAAAAAGCAAAAAGCACGAAGGTTTTTTGAAATTTTGCAAGACTTTCCTCACTTCATTCAAATGGTATAATTGTCCTTGTATTTCGAACTGTTTCAGACAGTTATTATAGATAATTCAGACAAATAAAAGATTATGAAAAAACTGTTGCTAATTTTTTTATTACCCTTGGTTACATTCAATTTTCTGTCTGCCCAGAAAGTGATTGACCGGCTTGAGCCGTCGAACTGGTGGACAGGAATGCATCACAATGAAATTCAATTGCTGGTTTATGGCGAGAATATTTCGTCTTTAAGCCCGGCTATTGAGAGCAGTTTGGTGTCACTGGAGAAGATTATCAGGGTTGAAAACCCAAACTACCTTTTTTTATATGTTACGATCAGTGAGAACGCTAAGCCGTCAGAAGTAATGATCTCTTTTTATGATGATGATAAGCTTGTTGAAGAGTACCCCTTTGAGCTGCGCCAAAGAGAACCGAAAAGAGCTGACATAGACGGTTTTGATTCTTCGGATGTTATGTACCTTATTACTCCTGACCGATTTGCAAACGGAAATGCTGATAATGACGAAATTCGGGGAATGAAGGAGAAGCCAAACAGGTCTTTTAAAGGAGGAAGGCATGGCGGTGATATAAAAGGGATATTGGACAACCTGGATTACATATCAGATATGGGATTTACCGCTATTTGGTTAAACCCGGTTTTGGAAAATGACATGCCGGAATATTCATACCACGGCTATGCTGCCACCGATTTCTACCAGGTTGACAGAAGATTCGGATCTAATGAAGATTATAAAAACCTGGTCGAGGAAGCAGGCGAAAAGGGAATTAAAGTGATTATGGATATGATCGTTAACCATTCCGGCTCTGAGCACTGGTTTGTGAAAGATCCTCCGGCATCCAACTGGATTAATTTTCAGGATAATTTTAAGCAGTCAAATCATAGAAGGAATTCGGTTCAGGATCTTTACGCGTCCAAATATGATAAAATACATTTTACAGACGGCTGGTTTGTAGAAACCATGCCTGATCTGAATCAGCAAAATGAACTTTTGGGTGATTACCTGATCATGAATACACTTTGGTGGATCGAGTATTCCGGAATTTCGGGGATCAGGATGGATACCTATCCATATCCGGATAAGGAGTATATGAGCAGATGGACTTGTGCTGTGATGAGTGAGTACCCTCAGTTTAATATCGTGGGTGAAGAATGGGCTAACAATCCTGCAATCGTTTCTTACTGGCAGCAAGGTAAACAGAATCATGACGGGTATACATCATGCCTGCCAAGCCTGATGGATTTTCCGCTGCAGGATGCACTTTCCAAAGGATTGACTGAAAGCGAGCAGACCTACGGAAGCGGACTGATCAAAACATATGAGATGCTGACTTTGGATTTTCTATATGCTGATCCTGAAAACCTTGTTATTTTTCCCGATAATCATGACATGGATCGTTTTTTTACGCAGGTAAACAATGATTTTGAACTTTTCAAAATGGGGATGGCATACACGGCAACCATGAGAGGTACACCTCAGATTTATTACGGAACAGAAATACTGATGCACAACAATGATGATCCGGGTGATCACGGTATTATCCGGACTGATTTTCCGGGAGGCTGGCCGGGTGATGATGTGAACGGATTTACCGGAGAAGGTCTTACCGAACTGCAAAAAGAGGCACAGTCGTACATAAAAAAATTACTGAACTGGAGAAAAGAGAAAGAAGTACTACACTCTGGCAGGATGATTCATTTCGCTCCTGAGAATGGTATTTACGTCTATTTCAGGTATGATGACTCAGAAAAAGTAATGGTTATTTTGAATAAGAATAAAGCCCAAACAGATCTTGAACTAGACAAGTTTTCCGAGATGCTGAACAATCATTCAACAGCCAAAGATATTATAACCGGCCGGAATTATGATCTGGAAAGTTCAATCACTCTTGACAACAGAGGAGCCTATATTTTGGAGATCAAATAATTTCAAAAAAAGAGATACATTGTTGAAATATATTTGAATCTGCACCAGACTCTATTTAAGATGGTTATCTGCCGACTGCCGACTGCCGACTGCCGACTGCCGACTGCCGACTGCC
>CAZFAJ010000022.1:2490-11260 GCA_964517005.1 uncultured Balneolaceae bacterium
ATGGTTATCTGCCGACTGCCGACTGCCGACTGCCGACTGCCGACTGCCGACTGCCAATTCATTTGCCAAGTAACTCATCCGGATTCAATCCCGCTAAATCTTCTGCAACGAATTTTCTTCCTTCCCGAATCATTTCACCGTCAAGGTAAACATCGGCACCTATACAGACAAGATCCCAGTGTATATTGCTGTTGTTACCATTCGGTGCTATCTCGTAATCATTTCCCAGGGTTAAGTGGTTGGAGCCATATATTTTCTCATCAAAAAGAATATCGTACATCGGCTTTTCAATGACCGGGTTGAGCCCAAAGCTGAACTCACCGAATTGCCGGGCACCTGAGTCGGTATCCAGGATCTCTTCAAGTGCACTGTTGTTGGAAGAATCAAAATCAACGACAACGCCATCCCGTACTTTCAGTTTTACAAATTCAAATGGCTTACCCTGGTAAACTGAGGGCGCGTAGGTGATCTCACCGTTTACTGACGCAAGAACAGGTGAAGAGAAAAGCTCACCATCCGGGATGTTTCGTTTGCCGAAACAGGGGACCCAGTTTTGATCCTTCACTAAAAATGAAATGTCTGTTCCCTCTCCCTTTAATTCGATAAGATCTGTTTTCCGCAATCTTTCTTCAAGCGGTTTCATGGCCTCTTCCAGTTTTTGATAATCAAAGAGGCAGGCATCAAAATAGAATTTTCGGAAGCGTTCAGTTGGCATTTTCGCGTTCATGGCGAAAGCGGCCGATGGATATCGCAGCACACACCATTTTGTATTATTGACTCTTTCATCGAAATGAACCGGCTTGAGAAATTGCTCAGAATAGGCTTTGTTTGCCTCTTTATCTGCATCGGATGTCTCATAGATATTTTCAGCCCCCCTGATTCCAATAAATGCATCCATCTCTTTCATTAGCGGCAGCTGATCGGCTGTAGCCTGGATTTTCCAGAATTCTTCACTGCCGTGTTCAAGCAGTATGCGATTGATCTCCGGATCTTCAATTTTGATAAACGGATTTGCCTTCTGCTCTCTTACAGACTCAGCCAAAGCGCGCAATAAACCTGTCCCGTTAAACCCGATGAGCTGCAGCATTACGTTTTCACCTTCATTCAGTTCTATACTGTGGCTGAGAAGTTTATCTGCCAGTTGTTTGTCTTGATTGCTGTACATAATTTTTTGTTTGTCTGTTATTGGAAGAATCTGAATTTAATAAAAGGTCACTGTGATCCCGAGAGCCCGGTTTTTAAACGTTGGTTGAATTTAGTCACAGAATACATTTGTCATGTTTCATGTTACCGGACAGCCGGGTGGATCAAACTGCTGCCGGTTCCTGGCCTTTGGCATACTCTTCTATGGGCACGCAGGAGCACATCAGGTTTCTGTCGCCATAGGCATCATCCACCCGGCTTACCGAAGGCCAGAATTTATTGAATTTAAGATGATCAACCGGAAATGCAGCTTGTTCACGGCTGTAAGGCCGGCTCCAGTGATCATCAAACACAACCCTCATGGTATGGGGTGCATGTTTTAGAAGATTGTTTTCTCTGTCTGCTTCTCCGGTTTCAATTTCCCTGATTTCGTTTCTGATTGCAATCATAGCATCACAAAAACGATCCAATTCAGTTTTGGATTCACTTTCAGTTGGTTCAATCATCAGTGTTCCGGGCACGGGAAAACTCATGGTGGGTGCATGAAAACTGTAATCCATTAAACGTTTGGCCACATCCACTGCATCAATCCCGGCAGACTGTTTAAAGCTGCGAAGATCAATAATAAATTCATGGGCTGATCTTCCGCTTTTACCGGTATACAAAACAGGGAAATGATCTTTTAGCCTGTCTTTAATATAATTTGCATTCAGGATAGCATACTCGCTTGCTTTTTTCAGGCCGTTTGCACCCATCATACGTATGTATGCGTGGGATATCGGTAAAATACCGGCACTTCCAAACGGAGCTGCTGCCACTGCCCTCATCGGATTTGCACCGTTTGTTTCTACGACAGGATGCCCGGGCAAAAACGGTTTTAACTTTTTTACCACACCAATCGGGCCCATGCCCGGTCCGCCGCCGCCGTGTGGAATACAAAACGTTTTATGCAAATTCAGATGACAAACATCAGCTCCAATCAGTGCGGGACTGGTTAACCCAACCTGTGCATTCATATTTGCACCATCCATGTAAACAAGCCCGCCATGATTGTGAATAATTTGACAAATTTCCCTGATATCCTCTTCAAATACTCCATGAGTTGACGGATATGTAACCATTAGGGCAGCAAGATGATCCTTGTGCTTTTCCGCTTTTTCCCGGAGATCGTCAGGATCTATATTTCCCTGTTCATCACACCTGGTGACAACAACTTCCATTCCGGCCATCACTGCACTCGCAGGATTTGTTCCATGAGCAGATGACGGGATAATTGTCACGTTCCTGTTATGATTGCCATTTGCCATGTGGTAAGATCTTATAACCATCAGTCCGGTGTACTCGCCCTGTGCGCCTGAATTCGGCTGCAGGGAAATGGCATCAAATCCGGTTATTTTTTCAAGCCAGTCCCTGAGTTCATCAAACAAGATCTGATATCCTTGTGCCTGCTCTTTTGGAGCAAAGGGATGAATTTTGGCAAATTCCGGCCAGGTAACCGGTATCATTTCAGTTGTTGAATTCAGTTTCATGGTACAGGATCCAAGTGATATCATGGAGTGTGTCAAATCCAGGTCACGGTTTTCAAGGGTTTTCAGATACCGGAGCATTTCGTGTTCCGACCTGAAGTTGTGAAATACCTCATGATCCATAAAGCCGGAAGAGCGACGCAAGCTATCCGGAAGTTCTATTTCCTGGTGCCTTGCTGCCTCTCCTGTATTGAAATTATTCTTACGATCAGCTGCCGCCGCAAATATTTCGAGAATTATCTCCACATCCCGTAATGACTTTGCTTCGTCAAAAGAGAGGCCGATAGTACCCGAACGGTCATACCGGAGATTCACATCTTTTTTTAGTGCTTCTGTGCGAATATTGTCAGCGGTGGTAAGCCCTTCAAGTTCAATAGTAAGTGTATCAAAATGGTATTTGTTCGTAACCTTAAAGCCAAACTGTTTTAGCCCTTTGGCAGCAAGCGAGGTGAGGCCATGTATTCTGGAGGCTATTTTTTTCAAGCCTTCAGGGCCGTGATAAACTGCGTAAAAACCTGCAATAACAGCAAGCAGTACCTGGGCCGTACAAATATTGGACGTAGCTTTTTCCCTTCGTATATGTTGTTCACGGGTTTGAAGCGCCATTCTGAAAGCTGGATTTCCTTCAGCATCTTTGGTTACGCCAATAATGCGTCCGGGTATTTTTCTTTGGAATACTTCCCGGGTAGCAAAGAACGCAGCATGCGGCCCTCCATATCCCATGGGCACGCCAAATCGCTGAGTTGAACCGACAACAACATCGGCACCCAATTCGCCGGGAGGCGTCAATAGAGTGAGGCTCATCAGATCCGCCGCCAGTACACAGTAAATATTATGTTGATGTGCAGCTTCGATTAAATCGCGATGGTCGTGTATGGAGCCATCTGCACCGGGATATTGTATAAAAATAGCGAAGACGGATTCACGGATCACATCCGATTCCCGGATATCACCCACTTCAATTTTGATCCCGAGAGGTTCTGCCCTGTTTTTCAAAACATCAATTGTTTGCGGAAAACAATTCTCAGATACAAATAACGTGTCGCCCAATTTTCTCTTTTTTCCTTTTCTGGCATCAAACAACATACTCATCGCTTCTGCTGCTGCTGTGGCCTCATCAAGAAGTGAAGCATTGGCAATGTCCATTCCCGTAAGATCCGTTACAGCTGTTTGAAAGTTGATGAGAGCTTCAAGCCGGCCCTGGGCAATCTCAGCCTGGTAGGGAGTATATGCTGTGTACCATCCCGGATTTTCCAGAACGTTTCTGAGAATCACTTTTGGAAGTACTGTTTCATAATAGCCCATGCCGATGAATGAGCGGAATATTCTGTTTTTCGATACTGTTTCATATAGCGCTTCAAGATATTCTTCTTCACTTAATGCAGGTGGCAAATCCAGTGAGTTCTGCATTTTTATGCCGGGAGGAACTGTTTCATCAATAAGTGATTCAAGGGAACCGGATTGGATAAACGAAAGCATTGCATTGGTTTCATTCTCATCCGGACCAATATGTCTTTTGGTAAATTGCTCGAGTTTAAAATCTATGGACATTAAATATTATAGTTAATTCAATAAAATTATGATTATAGCCGTTTCAAATGGTAATTGATATCAGCTGCTATAAACGGATATCGGTTTACTCAGCCATTAGTTACCATTCACAATTTTTTCAACGACTCATCGGCATAACAAAGATTTTTGCTTCGGTGTTTCTGAGAAACAGTAAAAAGATAAGCTTTTTAAAAGGACACTACATAGAAATTGTAACGAGATTTTACGAACTTTTCGTTTAATTTCTTGTTTTAATTTTGTACTGTTTACAACTCAAATAAACCAAACCAGTAAAAAACAGATATGGATTCAGCATATAAAATTTTAGGAATTATATTTTTACCGCTTTTTTTGACAGTTTCATTACACGCTCAGGATCAAAGTGAGATCACCATTAAAATTGAGCCGGAAAATATAAGCCTGCAGGTGGGAGAGGAAGTACAACTAAACGGAAAAGCTTATTCTGCTGACGGTTCCGTTCTTTCCGATTCTCTCCTCTATTTTTCAAGGGCAAGACAGTCTCTTGCAGTCACGAGAGACGGACAGCTGAAGGCAATACAGCCGGGCAGTTACTCTGTTATCGCAATTTATATGGACGAAAATAATAACAGGATGATGGAGTCACATCCTGTAGACGTTGTGTATCCGCCCCTCAAGAGTATCACCCTTCTAAATGTTCAGGATAAAATGTACACAAATACGCACCTGGAGATAGAGACACAGGTTACGGATGAGGCAGATCTGACCAGGGAAAACGTAGACTTATCCTTTTCAACAGATAATGATATAGCCAGAGTGGGTTCCTTTGGATTACTCGAAGCTCATGAGCCGGGCAAAACGATATTGACTGTTTCAGCAGATGATATTCGCACGACGAAAGAAATTGAAATTCTTCCCAATCCGGTTACTTCTGTTGAAATCCAAAACAGTGACATTGAAATTCAAACCGGGGACGTGATTCACGTAAATGCGAAAGCTTTAGACAACCGGAACAGAGAAATTAATGACATTCCAGTTTCCTACTCCTTTACCTCAAGGCCTGATGATAATCTTGGCAATGCTGCGCCGGCACAAATCGCAGATGATGGCCGGTTTGTGGCAAACAAACCCGGTTTTTACACACTGATTGCAAAAAGCGGAAATGAAATCGCAAGACAGACAATCCGGGTGGAACCGAGAAACGTTGAGCGCCGTCTTGAACTGGTGGGTCATGGAGCTGTGCTGGATGTACACACGTCTGACCTTTGGATTTGGGAAGGTGTTGATGGCCGGGATTATGCCATTACCGGTACATGGGGCGCAAATGGTGCGGCTTATTTCTGGGATGTAACCGATCCTTCGAAAATTACACCGATTGACACAGTAGTTGTCGATGCACGTACAGTAAATGACGTAAAAATTTCTGAAGACGGTACACTGGCAGTAATTACACGTGAAGGAGCTTCAAACAGGCGAAATGGTATCGTTATTCTGGACGTCAGGGATCCGCGAAATGTAGAAGTAATTTCTGAATATGATGAGAATCTTACCGGTGGTGTGCACAACGTATTTCTCTATGAAGACCATGTGTATGCCGTCAATAATGGCCGCCGTTATGATATTATCAATATAGAAGACCCTTCCAATCCATACACGGTAAGCAGGTTTGAACTGGACACTCCCGGCCATTCGATTCATGATGTATGGGTTGAAGATGGAATTGCCTACTCTTCAAACTGGCAAGACGGAATTGTAGTAACGGATGTGGGAAGTAACCGGAATGCCAATACACCCGAAGGCCATGAATTTGGTGTCGGATCTCCTGAAAACCCGGTAAAACTTGGACAGTATGCCTATCCGAACGGATGGAATCATGCAGCTTTTCCGTTTAAAAGTGAATCGACCGGTGATTTTTATGTAATTGGCGGTGACGAAGCATTTCCAAGGGGTCTGCCTACACGTACCAACCCTGTTAAACCGGCAGGCTGGATGCATTTTGTGAAATTTGATGGCTGGGATAATCCTGAAGAGGTAGCGCGGTATCAGGTTCCTGAAGCCGGTACCCACAACATGTGGGTAAAAGGGGATACATTATATGTTGCTTATTATAATGCAGGACTTAGAGTCGTTGATATTTCTGGTGAACTGATGGGCAACTTATATGATCAGGGCCGGGAAATTGCAAGATTTGAGCCCAATCATCCGGATGCTTTGATTCCAAACACACCATTTTCCTGGGGTCCGCAGCCTTATAAAGGCCATATTTTTGTGTCCGACTGGAATTCCGGCCTTTGGGCTTTTAAACTGATTGAAGAAGAAGAAGAAGAAATTTAATCTGAACCAATAGTAAAATGCGAAAAATTATAACACTCTCTCTTTTTATTTTAATGATCTCTGGCGGCTTTCAGCTCGCTGTTTCTCAAACCTACTATATTTACGCAGCTGCCGAGTCAGAGGACGAAATCTCCCTTATTGCTTTTGATGCGCAATCAGGCATTGGCGAAGTCGTGAAGAATATTGAAGTGGGCGAATTCCCTACGGAGACGGAAGGGCCACACGGTATGCGAATGGGGCCGGACGATGAGTACTGGTATTATACACTTGCTCACGGTATTCCATATGGCTATCTCTATAAATACAAGACAGGGACGGATGAAAAAGTTGAGCGTGTTCAGCTTGGCATGTTTCCTGCAACGTTTGATTATTCTCCGGTAACCGGATGGTTCTACATTGTTAACTTTGACCTTCACGGAGATCATGTGCCGAGTACGGTATCTGTAGTGGACCCTGCTGAAATGGTTGAAATTGATCAGATTGAGACCGGCGTGATGCCGCACGGAGCACGAATTTCGCAGGATGGATTAAAAATGTATCATGCATCAATGATGACGGATGAGGTGATTGTATTAAATACTGTAACTCTGGAAATAGAGAAGAGAATTTCTCTCTCTGGGGAAGAAGATCAGATGAACCATGATGACCATCACTCTATGATGCACTCCTCAGATGAATCAGAAGTCGCGGGTATGAATCACAATCCTGTTGCAAAGCCTACCTGGGTGCACCCACACCCTAATAAGCCTTACATCTATGCTGCGGGAAATGGCAATGACACCATTTATGAAATCAGCACGGAAAGCTGGGAAATCACGAATGAATGGAAATCGGATAAAGGCCCTTACAATCTGGAAATAACTCCCGAAGGGAAGTTACTTGTTGTTACCTATAAGGGAGCGGGACGAACAGGGATCTGGGATATTGAATCGGGAAAAGAGCTTGCAAATCTTGAAAACAGCCGTAAAGTGACCCACGGTGTTGTAATCAGCCCGGACGGCCGTTATGCCTTTGTAACTGTTGAGGGAATAGGCGGCGAAGCCGGATCTGTGGAAATAGTTGATTTAGAAAAAAGAGAGATCGCAGACGTAGTGGAAATCGGTAAACAGGCCGGCGGAATAACATTCTGGAAGATGGAGTGATGGAGATAGCTTTCATGATCTCTGCTTCTTTTGTGTTTTTTTGTTATAATTTAGCCATGACTAAAATTTTTATTTAATCAATAAAGTTTATTACATTAGTTTTTTGACTAATATAAATAGACTATGGAATTTGAAATTGTTAAAGAGTGGTTTTTTGATCTTGGCCCAATTACTCAGGCGTTTATGGGCGGCCTTTTCACATGGGGACTGACAGCCCTCGGGTCTGCGATGGTTTTTTTTACACGGGGTGTTGGATACAAACTGCTCGACAGCATGCTTGGGTTTGCAGCTGGCGTAATGATTGCTGCAAGTGTCTGGTCGCTGATTTTACCCGCAATAGAAATGACGGAAGCCATGGGAGGAATCGGCTGGATTCCTGCAGCAATCGGGTTTCTTGCCGGGGGATTTTTCCTCAGGATTTGTGATGCATATCTGCCGCATTTGCACATTGGGCATCCGCGAACTGAAGCTGAAGGTATGGAAACCAAATGGAGAAGGGTTACTCTTCTGATTCTTGCCATTACCCTTCACAATATACCCGAAGGCCTGGCAATTGGTGTGCTTTTTGGCGCCGCGGCCATAGGTATAGACCCGACAGGCACGGCAACAGTTATGGGAGCTGTTGTTCTGGCACTTGGAATCGGAATTCAAAATTTTCCGGAAGGGCTGGCGGTCTCCATGCCTCTGAGAAGGGAAGGTGTGGGAATGGGAAAAAGTTTTAATTACGGCCAATTATCCGGAGTGGTTGAGCCGATATCAGCAATTATCGGGGCTGCAGCAGTTATCTTTGTTCAGCCGGTTCTTCCATACGCACTCGCGTTTGCAGCCGGAGCCATGATCTATGTGGTGGTGGAGGAATTGATCCCGGAATCCCAGCAGCATGGAAATACGGATATAGCTACATTGGGTACCATGATCGGTTTTGTGGTGATGATGGTGCTGGATGTGGCGCTTGGATAGGTAAAACCAATGGTGTACGAGCGGACGCTCGCACCATTGATTTGCGGACGCTCGCACCATTGATTTTAACACTATTAATGTTATCCCACTCCACCCGCACCCACCCACTGGTGCGAGCGTCCGCTCGTACATTCA
>CAZFAJ010000022.1:11360-39171 GCA_964517005.1 uncultured Balneolaceae bacterium
CCACTGGTGCGAGCGTCCGCTCGTACATTCAACCGCTCAAATTCCATTCGTGATAAAGCTGCGCGTCCGCTCGTACAAATTAGTAATCCGGCTTTTAATATTGTATTGACCGGTTTATTCTATACCGAAGATTCAGACCAGACAACATCCGCTTATAATTCTCTACAAGTAATTCTGCCGCTTCTTCCGGGACGGTAAGAGATGCTACATGAGGTGTGATCATAATTTTATTCCTGCTCCAAAACGGGTGGGATTCAGGCAGCGGTTCTTTTCTGAATACATCAAGTGTTGCACTTTCAAGAATCTCCATATCAAGAGCATAGAGAAGATCTTCTTCTACAAGATGTTCTCCGCGTGCAACATTCACAAGATGGGAAGGAGACTTCAGCTTTTTAAAAAGATCCAGGTTTAGGATATCTTCAGTTTCATTTGTGAGGGGTAAAAGACAAACGAGAATATTGGTTTTATTCAGAAAGGAGTCGAGTTTATCTTGCTTATAGGTTTTTGCAAAGTCGATATTTTTTTCAGATTTAGACCAGCCGCAGACATCCCAGCCATGCCCTGAAAGCTGTTCCGCCACAAACACCCCGATTTCTCCCAAGCCCATCACACCGATCGTGAGATCATTCCGGTTACTGTTTTCACGTTTTTCCCATGTTGCTGCATTCTGGTTGCGAAGGTAAAAAAAGATGTTTCTGATGATATTCAGGGTGGCGGTCTCTACATAATCAAACATTTGACGGTTGAGCGAGGGAATAACAACCCGTGTGATTGTAACCTTCTCGGGTATTGACGGATCGTTTATTAGATGATCTGCCCCCGCTCCAAGTGAAGAGATTACCTGTAAATTTGGGAATTCCTCAAACAGATTTTGCGGATGATCCCAGGCAACTGCAAAATTGACCCGCTTTTTATCCCTGACCGATGGCCAGATTTCAATATCAAGGTCATCATCCAGCGAGAGCATCGCATCCCGGACCGGTTTCATGTTTTTGCTTTTTGAAATAAGAAGTATTGACATTTTACCGGTTTAAAAATTAATTAAGAATTAAGAATTGAGAATTACGAATTTAAATAATTTGGAATAATAACTACTCTGAATTTGGATCAGATCCAAAAAACCGTTTCGATAACCGTTTTTCGTTTACTCTTTTCCATACGGGATTTTCCAATTCTTCAGGATGTAAAGCTGCTACGGTCATCTCTCTTTTTCCCAGCGCACCCGGTGCTCTTGCAACATACCAGCCGGCTTTCGCCATAGCGGCTCTTGCTTTGGAAGCTGCTCCATAAGTTACGAGCCTGACATCTTTTCTGCTTATGGATTTCAGTTTTCGAAAAACCGGAACACTCCAAAGCTCCGGGTTTACATCCGGCGAAAAGGGATCATGAAAAATGTAATTAACAGGTTCGTCTGGAATGCCTGATGGCAGATTTTCAAATGACCCGGCAAAGAGATCCAGGCTGAAAGATTCTGTTATCTCAATCGAAATAAGCCCGTTCTTTTGGGCGGCTGCTTTAAATACTGTTTCAAGAAGTTTTTCTGAATCGGAGGCTTGTAGACTTTCAGGATAATTTAGCTTTTTAGCTGTCGAAACAGGAATCGGATTTTTTTCAACAGTTGTATAATGAATTTTTGATTCCGAATTCAAACGCTCTTTGTATTCAAGCATCAGAAGAAAATTCAGGCCGGTTCCAAATCCTGTCTCAAATAAACAGACCGGCTCATGTTTTTTCAGAGATTTCAAAATACCGGATGTTTCAAAAAAAACATGCCGGCTTTCCGCAATAGCTCCATTCGGGTTGTGATAGTGCTGGTTAAAAGATTTTGAGAAGACAGTATCCGAACCGTCCTTCGTAGGAATTATGTCAAATTCCATAATTCAAAATTCAAAATTCAAGATTCAAAATTGATAAGACTGTTAGAAAAGATTATCACTAATAGATATTATAGTACAGGCTTGCCTGCATAATCTACCCTCTGATCTTCAGTCATTTTGAAAATCTCGATTATATCATCACGTGTTAGAGGCCCGGCTGCCTGAAGCATCTCTTCATCGCTGTATGTTTTGATCGCATAATCGGCAACAGTTCCGAAAACTTCTTCCGGAACTCCCACATCAGAAAGCCTCTGGTAGAGTTTATTCTCCTTCAGCCAATCTTCAATCTCCCGGATAAATTGTAAAGCAGCATCAGACTGATCTTCTTCAGTTATCCCAAACAGCCGATTACCCAGCAAGGCCAGCCTGTCTCTGACCCGGTCGTTTTTCCATAACCATCTGAAATATGCAGGATAGAGTGTTGCCAGCCCGCGGCCGTGGGCCAGTTTATGATTGTAACCGCTCAGTGCGTGTTCGAGAGAGTGCATGGTAAAAGGAGATGGATTTCTGCCTGCTCCCTGGATACCAATCAGTGCAAGAGTTGAAGCCCATAACATTTGTCCGCGCAATCTTGAGTCTTCGGGATTTTTTGTTACACGCGGGAGCAGATCGATTACTGTATCCATGATCCCTTCACTGTAACGGTCGGCAACTGCTGAATCATTGCCGCCGAGAAGATAATTTTCAAAAACATGACTTAAAATATCAGAAGCGCCATCGCGTGTTGCGGTTATTGGAATAGAGGTATGGAATTCGGGATTTAGCCAGGACGCGAGCGGTTTCAGAAATGAATGGTAAATGACAGACTTGCCCCTGACATTACTATTGGATATGACTGCGGCGGGCGTTACTTCAGATGCGGTTGCCGCAGTAGTTGGAATCGTTGCAACCGGAAGAGCACCGGATAGTTCACCGGCTTTCTGTTCACCAAAAACAAATGGCCAAATATGTTCTTCATTTTCATATAATAGTGCTGCAATTGCTTTGGATGCATCCATCACGGAACCGCCACCCAGTGCCAAAACAAAATCAACACCTGCTTCTTTTCCTTTAGCAGCGGCTTTGTCAACAGTTGAGGATAACGGGTTGGGTTCAATGCCGCTAAATGGTGTGCACTTTATATGATGGTTTTCAAGAAGAGATTTCACAATATCCAAATATCCGTGTTTTTTTACGCTGCCTCCCCCGGTAACGAGTAAGGCATGTGATCCGAGTTCGGTTAAAGATTCACCAAATTCAGATAATTTCTCTTTTCCGTAATAAATTTTTGTGGGAATGTGAAGTTCAAAGGTTTTCATAATTTCTTACCTTATAATTGGATTTTTTAAATTTGCTTGAACAGGTCAGATGCTTTTTCAATTCGAACTGAGTTACCTGTCTGAAAATAATTATTATTTTGTTTCTAAAGTAAATAACGAAGAGAATCTGTTGAATTACTAATAAGTAAAAGTCAAAAAATACCGGAAACGTTCAAGTATGCAATACATAGAACAGGTTTTAAAAGAAAAAGCCGAAAAACATTTCGATTACATGGTTCAGGTTCGCAGGCATCTGCACCGAAACCCTGAAATCAGTTATAAGGAGCACGATACAACTAAATTCATTCTCAATGAGTTGAAAGAGATGGGCATAAAGACCGAGACTCCGCTTGCTACAGGTTGTATTGGCATACTCAATGGAGGAGAAGAAAAACGGGTTATTGCATTGAGAGCAGATATAGATGCGCTTGCGATGGAAGAAGAGGGAGAGCATAAAAAAGAGTTTTTATCAGAGCGCCCCGGTGCGGCTCACTGCTGCGGACACGATGGCCATACGGCAATATTGCTGGGCACAGTGAAGATACTTTCTGAACTTAAAGACCAGATAAAAGGCAAAATCATTCTCATATTCCAGCCGGGGGAAGAGACCCTGCCCGGGGGAGGAAGGCTATTGAGTGAAACAGGATTTCTGCAAGAACATGGAGTTCAGGAAATTTATGGCCTACACGGAAATCCAAATTATAATCCGGGACAAGTTGCCGTTAAACCGGGGCCGCTGATGGCGAGGCCGGATGAATTTGAAATTGAAATACTTGGAAAAGGGGGGCATGCCGCCGCTCCACATGAAGCAGTTGATCCGATTGTACTGTCGGCTCAGGTTGTGAATGCATTTCAGTCTATTGTAAGCCGGAACATTAATCCCACGGAACCGGCTGTCGTAACCATCGGTCGGATTACAGGCGGTACTACCTATAATGTAATTCCTGCTAAGGTGAGTATGATTGGCACGGTTCGCACCTTTTCACAATCTACGGCTCATAAAATCCGGGACCGTATGGAAGCTATTGTAAAAGGAATTACGGAGCAGGCAGGCGGGTCCTATAAGTTTCAGTTCAATGAAGGCTATCCCGCAGTGGTAAATGATGAAGAGATAACAAGAAAGTTTACCGGCAAAGCAAAAAAAATTGCCGGAAACGGGAACGTCCTTGAAATTGAAAAACCTGTAATGGCCGGTGAAGATTTTGCATTTTATCAGCAGCACTTTCCGGGTACATTTTTCTTTTTGGGATGCGGCAGCAAGGAGACGGGATCCGTATGGAGCTGGCATCACCCGAAATACAATATGGATGAAAAATGTTTTTTAACCGGGGCGCCGCTCATGTCGGCTCTTGCGCTTACTTCCGATTAAATCGAATCACTTTTGAAACAGTGATTTTTTTATTTAATTGATACTATAAATTTACGAAGCATATATTTAACACCCGCACTGTGAAATTTACACCTCTAAGAGTTACGTTTATCTATCTTGGTATTGCCGTAATCTGGATACTTGCGTCTGACTACATCGCAGAAGCTATTGCCACAGATATCAATGCCTTTTCAACGATTCAGACCTATAAAGGAGTTTTTTATGTTTGCCTCACTGCGATTATGCTTTTTGTGATGATGAAAAGTTATGAAAATTACATTGCAAAGAAAGAGAGTGAATTTGAAACCATTATTCATGATACGTCAGCCGGAATGGCTGTATTGCGTGATAAAATTATTGAGAGTTCCAATGTCTCTTTTCAAAAAATTTTCAATTCGGAAATCAGGGATCACGAAACTAAAATAACTGATTTTTTACACAGGGATGACAAAAACCGGTTTCTTAAACTGCTCGAAGATGTTGACACTCCGGAAACCTGGGAAAGTGCTGAATTCAGATTTCAGCTGGAAGAAGGTGAACAGATCTGGTTAATGGCTACCGCAAGAAATATTGAACTAAATGGTGATCAGCGGAAGTTGCTTACGGTTGAAGATATTACAGAACGAAAACAATTTCAGATCTACACGGAATTACTGCTTGAGCTGATAATCTCTATAGAGCCGGCTAAAGATTTAAAACAGGCACTGGACAAAGTTTTAAAGAATATTTGTGAGCGAATTGACTGGGATTTTGCGGAAGCCTGGGTGCCTGATAAGACAAATAAAGATCTTATAAAACGACTAACATGCTGGGCTCGTGACATTCCAGAGATAAAAAAATTTGACAAAAAATGTAAAGCTTATTCTTTTTATCAAGGCGAAGGGATACCGGGAATGGCAGCAAAATATAAAGAAGCGCTCTGGATTAAAGATGTCACAAAACATCAGTCCTACGAGCGAAGAGATCTTGCTCAGGATTCAGGCCTGAAAACTGCTTTTGCGGTTCCGTTAGTTGTCGATCATGAAATTTTTGCTGTTTTAATGTTGTATTCTGTTCTTGAGATGGAGGAAGATCCGTCCCTGGTTCGTCTGTTATCAGCGGCGGCAAATGATATCAGTGTAAAACTGAAACAGAAAAGGGATCAGCATAAAAGAGCTGAAGCAGAACAAAATTTACAGCTGGCTCTTGAATCAGCCGGAATGGCAACATGGCAGGTAGACATAAAAACCGGACAAGTTAAAAGCTCCGACACATTTGCGGAGATGTTAGGATTCAAAAACAGGCCGGTTAACGATGTTGAATCACTCTCAAAAAATATTCTGAAGAAAGACAGGAAAAAAGTTGATGAGGAGTTCGAAAAATCTCTGAGAGGAGTAGTTCCGTTTAATGTGGAATTCAGGGTTCAAAATGAGGATGGCACAGTCAGCTGGTTGTGGGCGAGAGGTAAACCTGTAGTGGAGAATGGAGTGCTTGCTTACCTGAGAGGTGTTACTACGGTTATCAATCAGCGAAAACGACTTGAGCAAAAACTGAACAGAGAAAAAGAGTTTTTGGATCAGCTTTTTAAAAATCTTCCGGTTATGATCACAACCTATAAACCCGGACCCGATGTTCTGGAAGTTAACAGGGAATTTGAGAAACTCACAGGATACTCAACAGGCGATCTGAAAAACCCGGATGTAATGAAGACCGTATATCCGGATGAGAAGGAGAGACAAAAGACAGCGGAGTTTATGTCAAAGCCGGGATCAGGCTGGATGGATTTTAATTTGAAAACCAAATGGGGAACTGTCGTAAAATCGACCTGGACAAATGTACAACTATCTGACGATACACTGATTGGTATAGGAATTGATATCAGCGAACGTATTGAAAAAGAAGAAAAGCTGCAGGAAAATGAACATATTCTTGCCGAATCTCAAAAAGTAGCGAACCTGGGCTCATACTATCTCGATCTTGAAACGAAAGAGGCAAGAACATCACAGGTATTAGATAAGATTTTCGGAGCACCAGAAGATGACCCGATGACGCTTGAGAAGTGGGGACAGATGGTTCACCCTGCCCACAAGAACGTATTGAAAGAATTTTCAAGAGCCATGGAGTTGCAATCACCATTCAGTGCAGAATATAAAATAAAAAGGCAGGACAATGGAGAAGATCGGTGGGTTTACGAAAAAGCGGAAGTGATGCGGGATAATAATGGTGAAGCAAAAGCGATGATAGGCATTATTCAGGATATTACCGGTCAAAAAATGTATGAGCAGGAGCTGAATGAAATGGTTCACGTTTTTCAATATGCAAACGTTGGAATTGTTACGGGATCACCGAATGATGAGAACATGCACCGGATGAATAAGACATTTGCTGAAATGCATGGGTATACCGTAAATGAACTTTCCGGAAAACCGATCGAAACTGTCTTTGCTGCTGATTACAAACCTCACATTAAGGAGTATATTCGAAAAGCTAATGAGCAGGGACATTTAATTGCTGAGTCCCGGCACAAGAGAAAGGATGGTGAAGAATTTCCCGTGTTATTAAGTGTTCAGTCTGTAAAAGATCCGGACGGAAAAATAGACCGGAGAATTGTCTCTGTTCAGGATATAACCGAATTGAAATATATGCGGGATAAACTTGCTATGGAACAGGCCCGGTTTGAAACGGCTGCAGGAGTGGTCAGTGATGTAATATGGGACTTTGACGCAGCGACCGGAGAACTGTGGTGGAGTGATGGTATTGAAACCGTATTTGGATACGACAGCTACGAGATTTTAAATGACCACGATTTTTGGAAGACACATATCCATGAGGCGGATCGCAAAAGAGTACTCCAATCAATGGAAGAAGCAGAAGTTAGCGGGGAGTCTGAATGGAATGAGAGTTACCGTTTTCTTGACAGTGAGGGAAACTACAGATTTGTTGAGGACAGTGCATCTATCATTCGTAACGCAGACGGCGAAATCGTTCGTATAATCGGGGCAATGGTGGATAAAACCATTGAAGAAGAGGCAAAAAAAGTAGTGAAACAAGCTATGGATCAATACCGTCTCTTGTTTGAACAAAGCCCGATTCCCATGTGGATTTATGATTTGGAATCCTATCGTTTTTTAGAGGTGAACGACGCAGCTGTAAAGAAATACGGTTACTCCAAGGATGAATTTTCAGGTATGTCTCTCTTCGATATTCGGCCGGAGGAAGATTTTCCTGTATTTAAAAAAAATCTTTTAAAAACGAAGAATTCTGCTTTGAGTTTTGAGGAATCGCGACACCTGACAAAAGGCGGTAAAGAAATGATCGTTGAAATATCTGCTTCTGATATTATGTATAAAGATAAAAAACAGCGTCTGATTGTCGCCAACGACATTACACGTCAGCGGAGAGCTGAGGAAACAAGACTCAGAGCTCTTGTGAAAGGTGAGGAGAAGGAGAGGAGGCGAATTGCAAAAGAGTTGCACGACGGGCTCGGGCAGTATCTGAGTGCCGTAAACATGAATTTTGAGGCACTTGCAGAAGAAGTTCAGGCATTTAAAAGAGATGAAAAAGAGCAATTTCTTCATGGATTGGATCTTTTGAAGCAGGCCATGCAGGAAACAAGAACTATTTCACAAAATCTGATGCCGAAGGCGATTGAAGATTATGGATTGGCACTGGCCGTGGAATCACTCGTTGATGATCTGGGAAAAAATACGAAACTGGAACTCTACTATTATCAAAATATTGAAGATCTTTCGATTCGCTATAATATTCAGATAAATCTGTACAGGGTGATACAGGAAGCTCTTAATAATGCGATCAGGCATTCAAGGTGTCAAAAAATTCATATACAGCTTGTGGAATCCGAAAATGATATTATATTATCTATTGAAGACAATGGTGTCGGATTTGATCCGGGTGATAAAAAAGTCAGCGGATTGGGCTTGCACAGTATGGAGACCCGCGCTTCAGCTCTCTCAGGAAAATTGGATATTTCGAGTAAAATTGACAAGGGCACAACCATAACCATGGTTGTACCTCTATAAATTGGAAGAACAATATGGCTAACATTCAGGTATTACTGGCAGATGATCATAATATTGTACGGGACGGCCTCAAGATGATGCTTCGCTCACATCCCGGAATTGATGTTGTTGCTGAGGCTGAAAATGGCAGAGAGGCTCTTTTAAAACTGAATAAGAATACGGTTGATCTCGTAATTATGGATATTAACATGCCGGTAATGAACGGCGTAGAAGCAACCAAAAAAATTGCAACGGAATTCTCAGGGGTAAAGGTACTTGCACTTACCATGAGCGATGATGACCAGCATATACGTCAAATGATTCAGGCTGGAGCTTCGGGTTATATTTTGAAAAGTTCTGGCCGGAATGAACTGATCATGGCAATTGAAAATATTATGGATGGAAAGCATTACTTTAGCGATGAAGCCACAAAAAGTATTATGATGGATTTGGTCACAAATAAAGGAAAACCACATCCGGTTGAACCTGATGTTCACATAACAGATCGCGAAATGGAAATTCTGGAATTGATTCTGAAAGAGATGACAAACAATGAGATAGCAGAAAAGCTGTTTATCAGTCCGCGAACCGTGGATGCACACCGCAGGAATCTGCTGCAAAAAACCGGTGCCCGGAATACAGCCGGGCTGGTTCGCTTTGCCATGAAGCAGAACCTGTTTCCCGATGCAGAGTAAATCTAACAGCACCTTTCCGGTTTGAGCCGGGTGCATTGCCGCAGGCGGCCTTTTGATTATGTAAAGATTTCGCACTCCTGCAATTCTTTTAGGTAAATATACCTATTTACAAAATATATTTTTACGCTAATTATGTGATGGTTATTAATGCCGGCCTGTTATACATTGAGATAAAAATGAAACCGTTGCATGGCTGGAAATCTGTTCATATTGACATCCGGAACAATTCGTAAAAAAATTCTGGAGCAGGTAGTAAGGGAAGCGTGCGGAGATCATTTAAATATCTCTACTTTGCCGTCAGGTTATTTGCAAGATATCCATTCAACAGATGACGCTAATTATATTATTTTGGATTTCCCAAATATTTATGGCAGCTCCAAAAAAGTTATTTCTGAAATAAAATCCGTGCATCCCCATGCAGCTTTGATAGGCATTCATTTTTATCTGAATAAAAAATTAATAGAACCTCTTATGAAAGCCGGCCTTGATGCGTATTTGCTTTACAATCCTACGAAAACGGAATTTAAAAATGCAATGAAAACGATTGAAGACGGCCAAAAATATTTACCTCTTGAATTAATGTGAACTTGCAGGCAATTGATAGGCATTATTACGTACTGAATTCTTCATAAAAGATGGAGCTAAAAAACTAAGTATTTAACGTCTTACTTTTACCTCTAAAGATTTGCATCTTATCATCAAATAAATAATTCCTTCGTCAAAGAATTTGAAAGAGTAGTAAAACGATAGATTGATACCATTTGCATGAGTGAAACAACACATAGTACATTTGAGTCCGGAATTCTGGATGCTCTGCAATCAATGATTTGTATTCTGGAAAGGGATGGTAATATCATCTACGCAAATAAATCCTGGAAAGAATATTCGTATAAAAGTGATTGTTTGATAGGCGCAAATGAGTCTGCCGGAAATTATTTTGAAATGTGCAGGAGTGCTGTAGACAAAGGAGATGACTATGCACTGAAAATAATTCTTGGAATCAGAAAAGTTCTCGATGAATCAGAGAGCAGGGTTTATTTAACCTACTCTAAAGAACTGGAAAGCGGAAAGAAATGGTTTAGCTTAACCATTACATCATTTGACGGAGAGAGAGAAGGAGTGATATTGACATTTGAGGATATCACGGCAAGTCTCAGAAAATCAGAGGCATTACGGGAAGCAGAACAGTTGTACCGGCAACAATTCGATCAAAGTATAACCGGAATTATTATCGGAACCCCTGAAGGTGAAATTATTGATGCAAATCCCTCAGCTTGCTCTATGCTTGGTTACAGCCGGAGCCAATTGATTGCCGGTGGCAGAGAGATGATTACGGATATGGCACATCCTAAAAACAGACTTGCTTATCAGATTCGGAGAGAGGAATCACGATACGAGGGTGAAAAAGTTTACTTGCATGAGAGCGGGCGTGAAATACCGGTAGAAGTTTCATCTGTGTTGTACAGAAATCAAAACGGACGGGTTATCTCGATCAATAATTTTAAAGACCTGACCGACAGAAAAAATGCAGAAAATGAGTTGAAAAGAGAGAGGGATTTTAGAAAGGCTGCAGAATCAAGTATACCCGGTATTTTTTTCATCCTCGATAAACAGGGTGCTATGATTGATTGGAACAATGCATTCAGAGATGAACTGGGATATGACCTGGATGAAATTTCCGGCATAAACGCTATCGATTTTATAGCTGATCACGATAAGGAAGATGCGATGAAAAAAATTCATCAGGTTTTTAGTGATGGTGAGGCAGAAACTGTAGTTCAAGTGAAAAGGAAAGATAATAGCCTCAGATATCAAAGATTGCGCGGTAAAAAATTCAGATCCAAAAATGGTGATTACCTGGTGGGAACCGGCGTGGATATCACAGAAGCGGTATTTGCAGAAACAGAAAAAAACAGAGCACTCGAAATGCTGAATCAGCTCTTTGAAAATTCTCCCATAGGTATTGTTATGGTGAATGGCAGGGATATGATTTTAAAAGCGAATCCATCATTTAAGAAAATGTTCGGATATGCCGATGAGTTAGTTGATGGAAGGAAATTGGATAAATTAATTACCCCAAAAATTAAATCCGAAGAATCCATATTGAATTCAGACAGGACGTTTCAGGGCCTTAGCCTTCAGATGGAAACTGTAAGGAGCAAAAAAGACGGAACAAAAATACCGGTAATGATCAATTCTGTTCCAATTAGAAGTGATGATGATGTGACAGCAATATACGGCATGTATGTTGACCTCACCGGGCAAAAAGAGATGGCAGTGCAAATTAAAAGTTTGCTTGAAAGTGAAAAAACTGTAAGGGTAAAGGTTGAAAAGGCACTATTGGAAAAGAATATCCTCTTACAGGAAGTTCATCACCGGGTTAAAAATAATATGGCCGTCGTGACCGGCCTGCTTGAACTTCAGATTATGGACGATGAGGATCCAAAAGTTATAAAGAAGCTTCGTGAGGTTCAGGGACGAATTTATGCCATCGCAAAAATACATGAAACACTCTACAGTGAAGAAGAAGTTGTTGATATCAGGTTCGATAAGTACCTGGAATCCCTTCTTACCTCTATCCCGGCGTTTCAGTACCTGGATAATATTCCGGCCGCAGTAAAACTTACTTCTGATGAGTTCACTTTGAATCTAAACCAGGCAGTTCCGGCAGGTTTGATCATAAATGAGATTTTGAATTCGTCTGTTGATGAAAAGAAAGCCGAAAATCATTCTCAGATTAAAGTGAATGTAAAAGTTGTGGATAATGAGGTGGAAATATTATTAAAAGGTATTTCATTAAATACCGAGTATAAAAAAAACCGGTTCGATTCTGATAAATTTCAGTATAAATTGATCGAAATATTATCTTTACAACTGGAAGCTTCTTTGAATATTCACGAAAATGCCACTAATCAAATAAAAATAACATTTAAAAAGGCTGCAATTAAGGGGTCAAGCAGCAGCATATTAAAATCTGAGGAACTTTTATAAATGGTTAATCAAATAAACGAAATACCTGAAGATTACAGAGTATTGATTGTGGAAGATGATCTGATTCTGAGTATTGCACTATCGATGATGCTGAAGAAACTTGGCTTTAACAATGTAGATAAAGCTTCGGGAGCAGACGAAGCCAGAAAAATAATAGATGAACTCGGCCCAAATTTGCTCGTTATGGATATTAACCTTGGCCCGGGTATTACCGGTATTGATCTTGTGAAAGAGATTCAGAAAAACCTTCGGGTGGATGTTATCTACGTGACCGGGAATTCCGATATGTTCAACCGGATGCAAGCGGGAGAAACCAACTATCTCGATTATCTTACTAAACCTGTTACACCTGCGGAACTAAAGAAATCACTATCGAAACTGTTTACTACAGTTTAAAAAAATGATTCAAATGTGATTGATTGTCTTCTATTTTCTGTTTAAATAATACGAAACTATTTGAATATATAAACCGAACGATAAAAATTTCATCTTTTATGATCCAAATGGCAAAGCGTCTGTTAGCTCCCGCTCTTATACCGGTTCTCTTAATCCTGTTTATTCCTCAAACCTCATTTTCACAATGGAGTGTTGCAGGTTCTTTCCAGCTTCAGGATGAAGATCCAACAGATGGTTTCGGAATTCATATTGAACGTGAACTGCTTAATCCGCTTCCGCTGCTTGATATTCGCCTGCGTGCTCATGGAAGCAGGATGGGAGAGGATGTGGAGGTTAGCATCGAAGGCAGCAGTTTAACGCAAAATATAACCACATGGGATTTTGGCCTGGCCGGGCTCGCAGGTGTGTCATCGGGAGTGATTCGTATCTATTCGGGGCTTGGAGGCGGTTATATGAGATTCGAGAGTGAAGCGGAAGAAATAGACATTGATCCTGAACTTTTTGATGTAATTGGAGAGGTAGATGGCAGCAGTTTTTTCTGGAATTTTATTGCCGGATTTGAATTTACACCGGTTCCGCTGGTAAATCCGTTTTTTGAGTATCGCTTTATTAGTGTTACCGATGATGATTTTGGCTTTAGCTCCTTGAACCGTTTGTCTATCGGTTTCACCCTGGATTTTTAGATTTCATGGGCTCGTACTCCTTATCCCGAGAGTGGAAACGTTTGTCCCTGCACTGTTTTTAAAAATCAGATCTTAGATAAAATGAATGGCAGTCACCTTAGCCCCACAGGTTCACAAGGTGAATCTGTGGGGTAGAGAAAGAGGTCGATATTCACAGGAGCAATCAAAGGCGTGGCATGTTTCGATTTCTCAATTCAATTTCAATTGTGAAATTGACCCATATATTCCACACCTACGGTGCTTCCATGTTCGAGTTCGCTCTTTGACCCAAACAATCGTAAGTGCCGAAGGTACGATCGATATCGGCCGTGCGATCAACTTGCTCATTCCTGTTTCTCCAGATTATAGTCAGTCTATCTCACCTCAAATTCCGTAAAAAACATAAAATCAAAACGGAATGTCTGAAATACTGCAGTATTACCCAAAAGGCTGATATCACCGGAGGAAACAATTACTCATTATAAATAGTTATATTACAGATCAACATTTACGTACTAACAATCCTTTAAACCCATCTTCAGATCATGAAAAACAAAATATTTAAAAATTACCTCTCCTTATCGGCCATTATACTCTCACTATTATTTATGTTACCGACAGCTGCAAATGCTCAATGGAGCATTGGCGCATCATTTGAAACCCGTACAGAAGATCCTACGAATGGGTTTGGAGTCAGGGTTGAACGGAAAATTCTTGACATCGTGCCTGTTGTTGATCTTGGTCTGCGGGCTCATTTCAGCTTTTTCAGTGAAGATAATACCATTCAACCTGCGAATGTAGATGCGGAGTTTGAGAGTTATGATTTTGGCCTTGCTGCTACAGGAGGAGTCTCTCTCGGCCTCTTTGCTCCATACGTTGGTCTTGGTGTTGGAAGTGATAACTTTCAAATCGAAAGCAGTGAAGGAAAACTGGTTGATGAATCCAATTTCTACTGGAACGCTTTTGGAGGTGCAAAATTAACCCTTATCCCTCTTCTCTCGCCGTTTATTGAATACAGATGGACTCAGCTTTCAGGAACTGACGATATCGGTTTTGATAATTTCGGAAGGCTTGCAGTTGGGGTTTCGCTAAATTTTTAAACCTGAAAAATTTTTAGTTAATTATAAGTGTAATAGCGGTTAGTCAATTTGGCCGCTTTTTTTATATAAGAAGAGAAATAAAACGGCAGTATTAAACAATTTGGCTCTATGTTGATCAGCCGGGAGCCAGACAGGTTTGTGTAGGTAATGAAAATAGTACCAATATTGTTGCTTCCTGGTTGGTTTGTGTGCGCAGTACATGATAATAGAATGGTATTGATTATTATACCAATGAATTTGCTTGCCCAAAAGTGGGTAAAGTCAATAACATAGTGCAGCGCACTATGCCATATGCATCTGCCATAAATGAAAGCCCTGTAAGGGCGTCATCCAGACAAATCGTCTATATGCCACAATCACTTTCCAAGGTTTACACACATATAATATTGAATACATTAAAAATCAGCATGTACATCATCAAAAAATGAGCTTTAAAGATGAGTACATGAGGTTTTTAAAGAAATACAGAGTGGACTTTGATGAACGGTATGTATGGGATTAATCTGACAGGCCGACACTGTGAAGCTGACGTAGTGTAGTGGGACTGGCGCCCGCGTTGGGGCTGCCGGATAGGTTGATTTACTATCATAGCGCGCTGCACGATGTTACTGACCGGCGCTCCTTTGGAGCTGAATCATACTGAAACTCAGAATAGTATAATTATGACAGTTCTATGTCTTTGGTGGCAGATCAAAAATCCAGGGCTATTGCCCATTTTTATAACATAAAAACAAGTTAAATATGATCATTCATACACACACAAATTTGTCCGAATATTGCCGAATCAAGATAGAGCCAACATTTGATTGTTCTTATCGTTATAAATGGTTAAAGTGGCTTTCTATAATTCTGATAGATTTTTGTAACTTATCCTAAAAGCTAAGGGATCAGATTGAGCGTAATTTATGGCAGATATTGGAACATATAAACAAAAAGATCTTGACAGTGTAGAGTTGAGCGTTGCGGCTGAACATGAGCTTAAGAACCTGCTGGATCTGAGCCATGAGAACCTGGACCACACTGATGATGAAATGGTTACCAAGGCTTTTAAGCTTTGTTATGCCTCTCACAAGGGAGTAAAAAGAGCATCGGGCGAACCGTATTACCGGCATCCCGTAGAAGTTGCAAAAATTATAGTAACTGATTTTAATATAGATGATGAATCGGTTATTGCGGCACTACTGCATGATACTGTTGAAGATACTTCGGTATCCCTTGCCGATATCAGGAGCCTGTTCGGGGAGGTGGTTGCTCAACTGATTGATGGGTTGACCAAGATTACCGGTGTTTTTGAAAGCCACGATACAAAGCAGGCCGAAACCTTTATGAAGCTGCTGCTGTCTATGGCTGAAGATATCCGGGTGGTGCTCATAAAATTTGCTGACCGCCTGCACAATATGCGAACCATCAAACATTTGCCCCGCCAGAAACAGCTCAAGAAAGCAACTGAAACTATGGAGCTTTATGCACCACTTGCTCACAGGTTTGGCTTGTTTAAAATAAAGAATGAGTTTGAGGATTTATGTTTTAAAGTGATTGACCCCAACAGTTATAAATTTATTGCCAGAAAACTTCGTGAGAAGAGGGATTCGAGGGAAAGATTTATTGAAGAGTTTATGAGACCCGTCAGGGATGAACTTGAAAATCAGAATTTTAATTTTGAGATAAAAGGCCGTTCAAAGCATATATATTCCATCTACAATAAGATGCAATCCCAGCAAAAACCATTTGAGGAGATTTATGATCTCTTTGCTATTCGCATCATTCTGGAGGAGCCTCATATGAAGGAAGATTGCTGGCGCGTTTACTCCGTTATCACTGACTGGTACACGCCTATTCCCAAACGGTTTCGTGATTTTATATCCGTACCCAAAGCTAACGGGTACCAGTCGCTGCATACAACAGTGATCACAAAAAAAGGAAGAAAGGTTGAAGTGCAGATTCGAACTCGCAAAATGGATGATATTGCCGAGAGAGGGCTGGCTGCGCACTGGAAATACAAGGAAGGCAACTCTTCTGGCCAGAGTAGTGAGCTTGATAAATTTGTTCATTGGGTTCGGGATGTTTTGGACAATCCAAGGCCCGAAGCCGCCACAGAGTTTGTAAAGGATTTTCAGCTCAATCTGTATCATGATGAAATCTATGTTTTTACGCCGGATGGTGAATTAAAAACTCTCCCGAAAGGTGCATCCTGTATTGACTTTGCGTTTGAGATTCACAGTGAGATCGGCGAAAGGGCTATGGCAGCCAAACTGAATGGAAAAATGGTGCCGCTCAGACAAAAACTTCACAGCGGTGATCAGGTTGAAATTATCACGGGGAACAAAATCAATCTGAACTCTGACTGGATGGAAGATGTAGTTACCCATAAAGCCAAGGCACGGCTTCGTCAGTTTATCAAAAAGAAAGAGCGGAAAATTGCTAAACAGGGACGGGAGTTATGGGATAAAAAAGCAGCTCGGAATAAAATTGAAATATCCGATCAGGAGCTGATGAAAGTAGCCCACCGTTTGAAGTTTGAATCAACACAGGAGCTTTTTTATGACATCGGAAAAGGTGCCTTTGATGTTGAAAAATTGGTTGGAGCGGTAAAACAGCTTAAAGGCAAGGGGCGAATTGACGAGAAAGATTCGATGGAAGATCTGAATAAGATGTCAGACGAAGAGATCCAGGAGAAATATTTAACAACGGCAAGAACCGTAGGCGACAGAAATGCACTTTTGATAGAGGGTGAAGTATCAAATGTGAAATACAGTTACGCAAACTGTTGCAACCCGATACCCGGAGACGATGTGATTGGTTACATCAGCCGGAACGGTGATGTTAAAATTCACCGGTCAAAATGTAAAAACGCCCTGCACCTCTTAAAGACAGATAGTGAACGTATAATCGATGTTACATGGGCTAAAAATATCGACAGTCAATTCCTCGGTGCAATAAAGGTAATTGGTGAAGATAGGGTTGGCCTGGTAAACGATCTGACCGACATCGTTTCAAAATCTCTTAAAACAAATATGAAAAGCATTAATGTAGGAAGTGAAGGGGGAATGTTTGAGGGTATCCTTACAATTTACGTTGAAGATTTGAGTCACCTGCAGAAAATTATTCAGCGCCTGGAACGCGTGGAAGGAATAAAAACAGCCACCCGGTATGAATGAAAAATAAATTTCAATTGAAACAGATATTTAATACCTGTTTTGTGCTACGCATTACACAAATTAAAGATTTTCATAGTCATAGTCAGTAATACAGATACAGATGTGGGCTTCAATCCTGCTCAACAAACAGGTTTTGCATATACTGTATCTGTGATAACTGGTTTTGAGTTTATCGAAGGTTGACGGTTCTTCGTTTACCATCATATTTGACAAGCTCGATTTTGGTCATATTTTCAGTAAGCGGAATAAACCGTGAGGATGCCGATAGAAACGAACTTCCGTAATAAAATTCATTCTTTCTCTGTTTCCCGGACTCAAAATATATAATTGCGTACGCATCCGTTGATTCGGCGGTCAAAAATTCAGGATCGTTATTACGTCTAAATATTTTCAATGGACCATTGTTTTGAGAAGCTGCTACCAGATAGTTATTGTCAGTGCCTTTCAATTTGATTAATGATTTACCATCACCGGGTAGATAAAAACCGCTGTTATTGTGATTACTGACTGAAAAAGAACCGGTTCCGTCACCTTTCAGATGCAAACCATTCAATGCATCATAACGCCCGATTCGTATATCGGCACCAAAATGATTTCCTGTAAGAAGCAGGTCAAGATTTCCGTCATTGTCAAAATCATCTGATAAGAATCCATAAACAGGTGCGACCTGCGCTTCATGTGGCAAGGGGTGAATAGAAAAGGTTCCGTCACCATTATTAATTAGTATAGATGTTTTTAAATTTCTGGTTTCCCAAACAGTGGCTTTCTCTAACTGTTCAGCCGAAAAGAAATCATGAATGGCTGTTTTCCCATACTCTTCATTCGATGAAAAATTTTGAGTGATCTGCGGTAAAACTCTCTGCATCTGTTGAAAGTTATGAACCGGAAATTCTTTAAGCGTCCCATCTGAATCTTTTTTAAATGTAGTTATAACGGCGTCATATAAACCGTTGTCATTCAAATCACCGGCATAAACCCGCATAGGTTCTTCTTCTGAGGCCCTGTAAAAAGAATTCAGGCCATGGTTTCCCACTACGTAATCTGTGAATCCGTTGTTTGTAAAATCACCGCCGGTGATACTGTTCCACCAGCCACTATGTGTCCGGATACCGGTCTGCTCTGTAACATTCTCAAATCCTTCACCTGTATTCCTGAAAAAAGAAACAGGCATCCAAAGGCCTGTAACGATCAGGTCAATGAGTCCGTCATTGTCAAAATCTGACCAGAGAGCATCGGTAACCATGCCAATACCGTTTAAACCGGGAGCCACTTCAGAGGTCACATCGGTGAAAATTAACTCCCCCATTTCAGAATCATTTCTGAGGATAGAACTTGATACCGGTTCCGGATATTTGCCAGGTGAGACAAATCCCCCTACAAACAGGTCCGGTTTTCCGTTACTATTAAAATCTGCAGCCGTTACCACTGAACTGCTCACCGGGTTTTTGGGCAGGGCGTCAGGCTGGTGAATAAAATTTGCATTTCCATCGTTCAGAAAGATATTGTCCTGATAGTGCTCACTACCGGACGGGTGTTCTATGCTTCCGCTTGCGATGTAGAGATCATTGTGTCCGTCATTATTCGCATCAAACAACAGTACTCCAGTATCTTCTTTTTGTGAAAAAGACTGGTCTCCATCATTTAAAAACTCTTTGTGATCAAATTTACCGTTTTCAGTTTGGAATAAAACACTTCCGTTCTCACCAAAAGCGCCACCGATAAAGATATCATCCAATCCGTTGCCGGAGATATCACCGGCAGCTAACCCGGGTCCGAGTTGCGACAGTTTATAGGGCAGCAGCGGTTCGGATGCAAAGTCATTGAACTCATTTTCAGAGTGAATGTAGCTAATATTCAGATCGGTTATAACGTCAAGAAATGTACGTCTGGAATGCTGATAATACCGGTTTCCGGCTTCGTTCGACAGACTGATTTCAATCGCATCCGATTTTTTGACAGTTATCGTCTGATCAGATGAAACATTTTTTTTAATTTCTCTTTTGGCTCCTGCTGAGTCATGCCATGTAACAACCAATGAATCTATCACCTCTGAATCTCCCAGCCCGAAATGTGCAACCGGATCAACTGTTGAGAGATATCCGCGATAAAGCGAGTGTTCATGCGTCTGATGTTCTCCATCGTTGTAGTAGAGATCTGTGACAGCACCAAGACCATTTCTATTGTCAGAATCACCCTCAAATATAATTTTTAAAAAATGATTTGACTGGCTGCCAGGATCAGAAAGAAGATTATTTTTATAAATAAACGCCGGTTCATTTACATTGTTGATAATGATGTCCAGAGCCCCGTCATTATTCAGATCGGCATATATGGCGCCGGTTGAAAAAGATGGCTGATTCAAACCCCACTGATCCGTATAATCCGTAAAAGTAAGATCCTTATTATTTATGAACGCGTAATTGGAGATTTTTACTTCCGGAATATTCCGGAGTGCCATGGATTTAGGCATTACTCCGGTAACCTTGCCATACTCATTCCAGAAGTCCTTATCCGTTACATCTTTTGGAATTCCGTTGGTTATAACAAGATCCCTGTAACCATTGTTGTTGAAGTCTGCAAGCAGGGGAGTCCAGCTCCAGTCTGTTTCCGCAATACCTGATAGAAATGCAATTTCACTGAAAAAAGGTTGCAGGCTTTTGTCAGCCGCTCCCATATTCAGCTGCATCGTATTTCGGGTATACTGAGGAAATACCTGCTCAAAAGTCTGATTTAGGTAATTGCGATAATTGTTGGGGTTGGTCATGGTGTTCTTTCGGAAATTAATCTCCGGTAACATGTCGAGCGTAAAAATGTCGGGCAAGCCATCATTGTTGATATCAGCGATATCAGTACCCATCGCAGAATAGCTTGTATGTTTTAAATAATCTCCAATTTTATCCGTATACGTTCCGTCTCCATTATTAATCCAAAGGATGTCTTCGGATATATAGTCGTTCGCAATATAGATATCTTTGAAGCCGTCAAAATTAATATCGGTAATGTTGATACCAAGACCGTGTCCTCCTTTTGTAATTCCCGTTTCATCTGAAACTTCTCTGTAAATCGGGTGATCTTCTTCGGCTTCAGGGATGATCCGGAACATCTTGTCTCTGTTTGCAATTTTTTGTTTTCTCTGGTTTGATACCATTGCATAGGACTGATTCGGATCCCTGTGAGAAGTCAAAAGATAGATTTCAAGATTTCCATCGTTATTAGAGTCAAAAAAAGCGGCCATTGTTGTATATGAATTATCAGCTAATCCATACTGCTCTGCTCTCTCTTCGAAAACGGGTATTCCCTCACCATTTAAACCATGGTTGATATAGAGCTCATTTTTACGCAATTCCGGATTATTTCGACCGGTTGCAGAGAGGTAGATATCCGGCAAGCCGTCATTGTTAATATCGACTACAGAAGCACCACTGTACCATTTTTCTGTTGCGCCTCCCGTCCCTGATTCAGAAGTAATATTTTTAAAAGTAAAATCATCCTGATTCAGATAGAGCTCATTGCTTACCATATTTCCAACAAAATAGAGATCCGGAAGCCCGTCAGAATTAAAATCACCAACTGCAACTCCACCGCCATTGTAAATATATTCGTAATCCAAAATATTCAGGCTGTCAGATTCAGTTATCAGGTTATTGAATGTGATTCCTGAAGCAGGAGGGGGGATGAGTTCAAAGAGTTTCTGGTCTTTCCTGCAAGAGATAAATATAAAAATCAGAAAGCAGGTAAATAGTGTCAGTGATGCAATATTTCTATTCATTTTTCAAGTTTATATAATAAAAAAAGAGACAGTACAAGATAAAACATGTACTGCCTCTTTGCTTTTATGCAGAGGTAAAATTAAATCAATCAGAAGCCGGGATTTTGTTGCAACTGTGCTTCACCACCTACTTCACTCAAATCAATTTGTCTTTGTGGAATCGGGTAGTATTCATTTTTACCCGGCGTAAACGTAGCGCCAGGTGCCAGTGTGTTTGGCAGTGCAGTAGCTTCAAATTGCCATGCACGGTTAATTTCACGGTCTGCAATGCCCCATCTTACAAGGTCAAAGAACCGATGGCCTTCAAGTGCAAGCTCAATTCTGCGTTCGTGCCAAACGATTTCACGTGCCTGTTGCTGGCTTCCGAGTGATCCCGGGGGATATGTATCGATCTCATAATTGGGTTCGGGATACTCATTCCAGTTATTAATATCGCCAACGTCGCCGCCCAGGAAGGTAAAGGTACTGTTAAGATCTTCTCTGACAACAAAATTGCCTGCGTTCAGATCCACAAGATCTAACATTTCATTTTCACTTCCTACAATGGCCGCTGCAAACTCTCTGTTCAGGTCATTGCTAACCATGCCATCCGGCCTTGCAGCACGTTCGCGCACTCTGTTTACGTAGATACGAGCCTGATCAATGGATCCTGCTTCAATCTCTGCTTCCGCAGCCATCAGCAGAACATCGGCAAACCGTATTACATTAATATTATGTGCTGTACCAGGTGCCCACTGGTTATTGTCAGCGAACTGATCTTCCTGTGATTGCCAGTAAACTTTTTTCTTGGGAGCATAGGGTCCGGAGAAATCCTGGTCACGTACCCAGCGGTTTCCGGGGTGCGGGCCCCAATCGTGATAAGGGACACCGCGTCGGCCAACTGTCCAGTCTAATCGTGGATCCAGTGTGCCGGCATATGGCTCAAACTGTACATCGGATGGTATACCCTGATCATTTTTGACACTTTCGCTGTTAAAATTTCCAATGATCGGCAACCCGTCTTCTGTCCTGTAAGAGTTCACAAGATCCTGGGTAGCCTGGAAAAATCCACAGCAACGGAAGGGGCTGTTGAATGGGAAGTTAAGCATTGCACCATGATTGGCTCTGGTGATATCACCTGTACCATCATTAGCCACTTGCTGGACACTAAATACAGCTTCCGGATTTCCGGTCTCTTTTGCAGGGTCAAAAGCGTCCCAGTAATTTTCTGCGAGGTCATAAGGAACTCCCTCAGAAGTTACACCACTTGATATTACCTGATCAAAGATGGTTTTTGCTTCTCCCCATTTCTGCTGATAAACAAATGTTTTTCCGAGATAGGCACCGGCAGCCCATTTATTTACACGTGCTACTTGTGATTGTACTTCAGGAAGATTATCAAAGGCAAATTGAAAATCAGCTTCGATATTTGGCCATATTTCTTCGTCATTCGGCTGGTTTACATCCTCTGTATTCTCATCTATCCAGGGGACTCTGAAATACATTTTCCGAAGTTCAAAGTAGAAATGGCCTCTCAGAAATCGGGCTTCAGCAGCCACATTGTTAATTTGTTCGGGACTCATATCTTCAACTTGCTGCAATACTCTTAACACTGCATTTGCACGGGTAACACCTTCAAAAAGTGATTGCCACTTGCTGTCAAAGAAACCTACAGACGGATCTGAGTTGCCCCTTTGAATTGAGTTGATAGGAGCCTGGTCGCCGGCATTGGAGCCTTTGTGGGCATCACCGGCAACAATATCACCGTAAATCCAGTTGTGCTGGGATTTTTCCCAGGGAAGGCCGGGTACTTCCCATCCGCCACCATCCAGCCTTGCATAGGCGCCTATAAGCTGAGCATTTACACCCTGCTCGTTTGCCAGTACCTGTTCACTGAGAGATCCTCTTGCAGGTTCCGTTAAAAAATCATCACATCCATACAGCAACAGCATCCCGCTAACTACTGTAAGTACACTTAATAACTTATATTTGGTTTTGTTTATAAACATAATTGTCATTTAAATTTTTAAAGGATTGAAAGATTGACTCCAAAAATGAACTGCTTTGGTGTTGGAAACTGACCTTCATCAATTCCAAAGTTGGTACTTCCGCCACCACCGCCACCGGGGAAGAATCCGACTTCGGGATCCGGGCCGGTGTAGTCAGTGATCGTTACCAGATTATTTAGTTGAACAAATACTCTCAGATTTCCGATCCCAAATCTGTCCTGGAAGCTTTGTGGAACCGTGTACCCAAGTGTTACATTTCTCAGCCTCCAGTAGGAGCCGTCTTCAACAAAGAATGAACTCGGGCTGCCGTTCGTACTGAACGTACCAACATTTTCCTGGATGGGTAACGTTGCGTTCGAATTATCAGCACCCGGGACGAAGGCATCTGTAAGTGTACGTGTGCTTTTGGCGCCGTTGAATGATGGAAAGAAGTCTGTCCACCATCTCACCTGGTTCCAGATATCGTTGCCTTGTGACGTGAACCAGAACATGCTTACATCCCAGTTTTTATAGTTGGCACCAAGATCAATTCCCATTGTGAAGTCTGCATTCGGATCACCTATAAACGTTCTGTCATCGGCGGTGATTTCACCGTCTCCGTTAACATCGCGAAACCGGAATCTGCCCACTCCAGCTTCAGTTTGATATTCACCGCTGGGTGCACCTGCATTCAGCTGGTCAATTTCAGCCTGGTCCTGGAAAAATCCATCTACAACAAAACCGAAGAAGGACGAAACCGGCTGGCCGACTTCATTGCGAACAAAATTCTGTCCGACAAATCTTCTGCTTTCCTGGCTGAAACTGGATACACCTTCAGCCACTTTTGTGATTTCATTGTTGAAAGATGTAAAATTCACACCTCCTCTGATCTGCAGATCATTGTTAATATTATGCGTAGAAGATAAGGTGACATCAATACCTGTATTCCTCATATTTGCAATATTGACAAAAGGCGCGGTTGCACTGCCGGCCGTTCCCGGAAGTTCAGGATTGAAGAGCAGATCCCTGACATCTTTCCAGTACCACTCAAAATCTACGTCCACTCTGTTGGCAAACAGACTGGTTACAAAACCGACATTTACATTCAGTACCTCTTCCCACTGTGCATTTGGATTTCCAATCTGATCCAGCAGAAATCCCTCCTGGGTACCGGAGTTACTTCCATCTATCGGGAAGAAAGAACTGCCTCTGTCGGATGCAAACAAGGTAAATTGATTCGATGTCGGAACGTTTTGTTCATTCCCAATCAGACCGACACTTGTTTTAATTCTGAATTCGTCGATAAAATTGAGGTTGAAATCCTGGAAGAATGGTTCACTGCTGATACGCCAGCCAACACTACCGGATGGAAATGTACCCCATCGGTTTCCTTTACTAAACCTGGATGATCCGTCATGTCGTACCGTAGCCGATAACAGGTATTTATCATCATAGCTATAGTCAACCCGGCCGAAAAAGGATGCTAATGTATTTTGGAATTCGAACCCGGAGGTATTTCGGTTCCCGGATGCATTGGACAAATTCACAAAATTTTCATCAAAAGAGAAAAATCCATCTGCCGTGGCACCATTGAATTTGAATGAATTTTTGAAAATTTCTGTACCGACAAGTACTTCATAATCATGTTTATTATAGGTGTCAGTGTATTTGACAGTACTGTTAAACGTCCAGTTAAAAGCATTAACATCATTTACTGTGAGTACATTGGTGACATCATTTTCCTGGTTTTCGAAAGTTGGGAATTGAAAAAACTGGCTTGAATTATTAATCAATTCACCGCCGAAGCTTGTCCTTGCAACGATCTTTTCAGTCAGGTCAATTTCACCAAATACATTACCAATCAATCTCCTGTCTTCCTGATCGTTGTTTCTTGTTCTTTCCATGATTGCCACCGGGTTAAAGGCGTTACCCAGGGGAGCACCAAATGCTCCTCCAAAATTTCCCTGAATATCGAAGACGGGAATAATGGGCTGCTGCCGGAATGCCATACCAATTGCACTTCCCTCAGTAAGAGATGCAACCTGGGGATTTTCAGTAATACTATAAGTAAGATTTTCACCAATTCTGATATTTTCTCCGATGTTGAAACTGGTGTTGGCTCTGAAATTATATCTTTCCCGGCCGGTTCTCATCAGGGTACCTTTCTGATCAGTAAAATTTATAGAAAAGAGGTAATTTCCAATTGCACTTCCGCCGCTTACAGAAATATTGTGTGCCTGCTGCAATTCTTCGGAAAAAAGTTCATTAAACCAGTCGGTTCCTTCTTTATTAGCTCTTGTAATTCTTACGAAATCATTCAGAAGTGCAGGATCATTGAATTCAGGGATTACAAAGTAACTGTCCAAATCCACTTCACCTTCCATGGCTCCAGTCGGTGCAATAAAGTCGGGAAGAACGGGTGATGTGCCATCGCCGTAAAGAGGATGGGGACGCGGGTTGTTAATTCGGTCAGTAGCAATCCAAAGCAGATCTGCATGTTGCTGAGGTGTGGCAATGTCAAAGGGATTGTCGCGCCCTTGCCAGTCAACACCAACAGAACCGCTGTAATTGAGCTGAACTTTGCCCTTTCCTTTTTTTGTCGTAACAACAATAACTCCGTTTGCAGCTCTTGCTCCGTAAACCGCTGCAGAAGAAGCATCCTTCAACACCTGGATTGATTCAATATCATTTGGGTTTAGGTCATCAATATTTTCAATAGAAACACCATCTACAATATAAAGTGGTGTGTTATCGCCAAATGTATTGATCCCCCTGATTCTGATATTGGGTGATTCACCGGGCTGGCCGGAACTGGTTACAGAAACTCCGGATGCGGCACCTTGCAATTGCTTGGTAACCAAATCACCGGATGCGGACAATCTTTCAAAATTATCCATTTCAACTACTGCAATGGATCCTGTAAAATCTCTACGCTGCTGCTCACTGTAACCTGTTACTACCAGTTCATCTCCGAGCAAAATGCTTGGCTCCATTTCCACATCTATGGTTCTGCGACCTTCAATCGGAATTTCCTGAGACTCAAATCCGATAAAAGAAAAACGAAGAGTCCCGTCACCATCGGAAACTGTTAGGCTATACCGCCCTTCCAAATCGGTTGTTGTACCCCTGTCAGTTCCAACCAAAATTATAGTAACCCCGGTTAGTGGCTGCCCCGTCTCCTGCTCGGTAACGGTTCCGGAGATATCTAATTCATTTTGAGCATATCCGTCCTGGATATTGATACTTAAATCAAAAATCAAAAATAATAGCAGTATTGTAACAGACATTATTTTTGCTTTGATTTTAACATCTTTCAGTATTCTGCAATGATTACAGAAATTCTGAAAGCGCTGCTTTTTTTCCGGTAGCAATTTTACATACATATTATATGAGGTTTTATTTTAGGATTTAAGAGAGCAAGCATTATAAGGATGATGATCCATCCGCCCTTCCCCAAGGCTATTTATAACTTTTGCGTAACATTCTTCATATGATAATATAAAATAGAGCCCATTAATTAAAGATTTTTTACACAATTATTATTATAAATCACTTTGTAGTAGTATAATATTTGACTTCAGGGCAGAGTTTTTAAAAACGAAAAACTGTTAAAAACCTTTGTTATTAGAATAAAAAGGGTGATTTTTTTTAAAAATTACAGGTTCTATTAAAAGTAATGACTTTATGTTGCCCTATTATGGAACCGGTTCCAAAATTTGTTTAACATTTTTAGTGAATCTCACATATACAAAAGATTCTGGCTGAAGCGAAAAATGAAATCGGTAATTGAGAGAGTATGAGTATTTTTTCTCGGTAAGTAATGATTGAAAAATCAAAACATCGTAACTGAAATAGACATGCGCCCATACATATTATCGGAAACAAACTGGAAATCTATTAAGGACAGAGAAATAGAATTGGCTGTTTTGCCGTGGGGAGCAACCGAAGCACATAATTACCATTTGCCCTATGGTACAGATAATTTGCAGGTTGAACAGATAGCAGCAAGTGCAGCTTGCATAGCACATGACCGGGATGCAAGAATTATTGTTTTGCCTGTGATTCCTTATGGTGTAAATACCGGTCAGAGCGACATTAAACTAGATATGAATATCTATCCATCTACCCAGGCTGCCATACTGAATGATATCTGCGAAACACTCAATCGCCAGGGAATTTACAAATTACTGATACTTAACGGTCACGGGGGCAATAACTTCAAATCTATAATTCGCGAGACTGGAAGGCGATATCCGAATATGTTTATTTCTCTTTGTCACTGGTTCCAGTCACTGGATAAATTAAAATATTTTGAACATACCGGAGATCATGCGGATGAAATGGAGACCAGTTTGATGCTCTATTTAAAAAATGAATGGGTTCTTCCCTTGAAAGAGGCGGGGGATGGCAAGACAAATAAATTTAAAATCAAGGCTCTGAATGAAAATTGGGCATGGGCTGAAAGAGAATGGCCGAAAGTAACCGAAGACACGGGCGTGGGAAATCCGGCAAAAGCAACAGCAGAAAAAGG
>CAZFAJ010000023.1:0-36531 GCA_964517005.1 uncultured Balneolaceae bacterium
CGGAGAGCGGCTGATCATCGTGGCCCGCAACAACGCCGGCCCGAAGGTGTTTCGGGTTCGGTGCCCTGCCAGCCCTTAACGAATTGCCCCGCCAGCCTTTTGCGCAAATTACATCGCAAAACGGAGATCTCTCTGGCTGGACGGGCTTTGGGGGCAGGCAGCCCGGCCATTGACAGCCCAACCGGCCCGCGGGATTATTGTTTGTGTTCAGACGCGTCAGTGAAGGGCCGGCAGGGCAGTGAGAACTAACTCAGGTCTTTCAAAAGAGCTTCAAGTTTTTTCAGTTTTGAGTTGGCATCAGATTTTTTATCGTGCTCGCGTTTAACAACAGCGTCAGGTGCATTTTGGACAAACTGTTCATTCGAAAGCTTTTTTTCTACAGATATTAAAAATCCCCGGGTTTTATCTATCTCTTTTTGAATACGATCCCTTTCCTTTTCAAGGTCGATAAGCCCTTCGAGCGGAATGTAGATTTCATTGCCATCAACAATTGCAGAAGCAGAAGCTTTCGGCTTTTCTGCTTCGGTTTGTATCGCGATTGATTTTACCGATAAAAGCTTTTCAAAAACCCAGGCAGCTGATTCAAGAGTATCCATAAGTGAGGGGTTTTTGGGTTTAATCACAATCGATAGTTCCGCTTTGGGTGATACTCCCATTTCAGCCTGTATATTCCGGATTGAGGATACTATTTTTTGCAGAAGTGAAAATAACTGTACAGAATCTCTGTCGATAAGATTTTCGTTCAGTTCAGGCCATTCTGAAATCACAATGGCGTCTTTTGATTTTCTTGTTTTGATTCTGTGCCAGATCTCTTCTGTTATGAATGGCATAAATGGATGGAGCAGCTTCATAAGGCTCTCAAAAAACCCGAGTATGCGTTCCACATTCTCTTTGGGCATTGACTCCCCCGGGCTATCTGCTTTACAAAGTTCAATGTACCAGTCACAAAAATCATCCCACACAAGGGAATACACCTTTTTGAGAGCTTCATTCAGGCGATAGTGATCAAAGTCATCATTTACAGACTGAATCGTCTCCTGAAGGCGTGACATCATCCAGCGATCAGCAAGGTTCTTTTTATCAATATCCAATGAAGGCTTGTAAACTTTACTATCATCTATATTCATGGTGATGAACCGGAATGCATTCCAGATTTTATTGGAAAAATTCCGCCCCTGTTCGCATAGATTTTCATCAAACAAAAGATCATTTCCTGCAGGTGATGAGAAAAGCATCCCGACTCTTGTGCCATCAGCCCCGTATTTTTCAATCAGCTGAATCGGGTCGGGTGAATTCCCAAGCGACTTCGACATTTTTCGTCTTTTTTCATCGCGGACTATACCATGATAGTACACATTGCTGAATGGCTTCTCACCCTTAAAAGCGTAGCCTGCCATGATCATGCGTGCAACCCAAAAGAACATAATTTCAGGTGCGGTAACCAGGTCAGCCGTTGGATAATAATAGTTAATATCTCTGTTCTCAGGATCTTTAAATCCATCGAACACAGTAATCGGCCAGAGCCAGGATGAAAACCAGGTATCCAGGACATCTTCGTCCTGGTGAATATCATTTGCTGAGATTTTTCTGCCTGTTTTTAGAGCAGCTTTTTTCAGAGCCTCATCTTTGGTTTTGGCGATTACATAATCATTCTCCTCCTTTCCATAGTACCACGCAGGAATCCGGTGTCCCCACCAAAGCTGCCTGGAGATACACCAATCACGGATATTCTCTATCCAGTGGCTGTAAGTATTCTTAAATTTGGCAGGGTGAAAACGGACATTCTCATTCATTACACTTTCTAAAGCCGGTTTGGCCAGTTCCTCCATCTTACAAAACCATTGAAGAGATAACCGTGGTTCTATCACTGCATCTGTGCGTTCAGAGTAGCCCACCTTATTTGACATTTGTTCTTTCTTCACAAGAAGATCCTGATTCTCAAGGTCTTTCAGTATGGATTTACGCGCTTTGAACCGGTCCTGGCCAACATAAAATTGAGCAGCATTCGAAACCGTACCGTCATCATTCAGCATATCAATCACTTCCAAAGCGTGACGGAGTCCGATTTCATAGTCATTGATATCATGAGCCGGTGTTACCTTCAGGCAGCCTGTTCCATATTCAGGATCTACATAATCGTCTTCAATAACCGGAACTTCCCGTTCTACGATTGGAATAATGGCTGTTTTTCCAACCAGGTGCTTATATCTTTCATCATTTGGATTTACACAAACGGCGGTATCAGCAAGTATAGTCTCGGGACGGGTTGTGGCAATCGTAACGAACTCACTGGAATTTTTAATCTTGTATCTTACGTAATATAAATTAGACTGTATTTCCTTATGAAATACTTCTTCATCTGAAAGTGCCGTTTTTGCCTGCGGGTCCCAGTTGATCATCCGCAATCCGCGGTAGATGTATCCCCGGTCATAGAGATCAATAAAACAGTCCAGCACGGCATCATACAGGTCTTCTTCGAGAGTGAAACGGGTTCGTTTCCAGTCGCAGGATGCACCCAGTTTTTTCAGCTGCTGCAGGATAATGCCGCCGTGTTCGTCCGTCCATTTCCAGGCGTGCTCCAGGAATTTCTCTCTTGAAAGATCGCTTTTCTTAATTCCTTCCTTTCTCAGTTTCTGAACAACTTTTGCTTCAGTTGCTATGGATGCATGATCGGTTCCGGGAACCCAGCAAGCATTTTTTCCAAGCATCCGGGCACGGCGAACGAGTACATCCTGAATTGTATTATTCAGCATATGCCCCATGTGAAGCACCCCGGTGACATTGGGCGGGGGTATCACCATTGCATAAGGTTCACGATCATCCGGTTCCGAATGAAAAAATCCGTTTTCTTCCCAGTAACTGTACCACTTTTCTTCGGTATCAGAGGGATTGTATTGTTTAGGTAATTCAGTTTTCATTAAATGACGGAAATTTTTTTACCACATTGATTGATTCAGGAAAAACCGTAATGATGCTTTGGGTATTGCTATTTCACCCTGACAAGTCTTACACCAAAATGACCATCGCAATGATGTTTGTGGGGAAATGTTTGATAGGCTTTCCCATCTTCTATGAGGACCTCTTCAGGCAGATAATCGGAGAGATCATCCAATTCAAAGTTATCATATTTTGCAAGAAAGTTTTGAACCTGGTTCCAGTTTTCTTCCTCTTCCAGTGAGCAGGTGCTGTAGATAAGCCGCCCGCCTTTTTTTACAAAATTAGCGGCTTCATCGAGTAATTCACTCTGAAGGGTAACGGCATCTTCAAGATCCTGTTCGGTGCGTTTCCATCGAAGATCGGCGCGTTTACTCATTACTCCCGTTCCGGTGCAGGGTGCGTCAAGCAGAACCCCGTCTGATAATTTCAAACTTAAGTCACGGACATCACTTCGCCGGATCTTTATATTTTCAGCGCCAAAACTGAGGGCGCTTTCTGCAAGCTTTTCAAGGCGATCCGTGCTGATATCAACAGCTATGATTGAACCTTCTCCTTCCATCAAATCAGATAAAACAATCGATTTGGTACCGGGAGCCGCGCACAGGTCATAAATTGATTCTCCGGGCTCGGGATCGAGAATTGTCGGAGCGAATCCGGCAGCGATATCCTGAACCAGGCAAAATCCCTTGTCAATCCATCCTTTCGAGATAAACGGCTCTACAGAATCCACCTTAAAATAACCGGGCAGCCAGTCGCTCTCTTCAAAGGCAATTCCCGATTTTTCCATTCTGAGTTTAAAGTTTTCCGTTTTTGTTCTGAGATTGTTTACGCGGACGTAAAAAACCGGCCTCTGATTGTTAGCCTGCATTAACTGAAATGCTTCTCGTTCACCGAATCGTTTACTCCATCTTTTCACCAGCCATTCGGGATGAGAAAAAGTAGTGGCAACTAATTTTGTTCGATCTTTGAAAGCAGGTTTTGGCAGATTGTCAATATCACGCTGAATATTCCTCAAAATTGCATTCACAAGATCTCCCGATTTTGATCCGAGAGTATATTTGGCAATATCAACTGCTTCGTTGATCGCAGCATAATCGGGGGTGCCGTCCATGAAAAGCATTTCATACAAACCAAGACGCAGTATATTTTTCAGCTGCGATTTCATCTCATCAATGCTGATGCTGGAGAATTCGTCAATTAAAAAATCCAGGTAACTTTTTTTTCTTAAAATATTCTGAACATACTCTCTGACCTGAGCCTTTTCTCTTGGTTCAAGGTCATTGGCGAATGAATATTTTACCTGCTTAGAGTCACCAAACTCATTTAGAATATCAACGCTTACAGATCGTGCTGTTAGTTCCGTTTCCAATGTTTTTCCGTTTTAAAGTTCTTATTCCATGCCACAAACATTCCGGCCTTGCAAAATGCCTGTTTTCACTCTGCTGTTTCGTTTAAAAAATACTTTTTAAAACAGTGTTTTAAGATATCATTTTGGTTAACCTTTTGCTAACTCAACTAATGGTGATTTTAAATCTATCGCGTGGTGGTAGTTTTAGCGCTATCTCAATTGCATTTTGAAAGAGAAGTGGGTAACTTTTGAAGCTTTAAACAAAGAGATTATTTCGTACTAAATTCATAAAACCCAAACACGTTCAAATATTATCTGACGAATGAATAAAGGAACCGTAGCCCAAGTGATTGGCCCTGTTGTTGATGTTGATTTTAAACAGGGAGAAATTCCAAAATTAATGAATGCTCTCTACATTGAAAGAGACGATAAAACAAAACTCTATCTCGAAGTAGCACAGCATCTCGGGGAAAACAGAGTCCGGACGATTGCCATGGATTCAACCGATGGCCTTGTTCGCAAAACCCCGGTTATTGATTCTGGCGGCCCGCTTTCGATGCCTACCGGTGAAGATATCAGAGGCCGTCTGTTTAACGTTGTAGGCGAATCAATTGATGGTATTGAGCCTCCTGAGGGAAAGGAGAGATATCCCATTCACAGGCCGGCACCTGATTTTCAGGATCTTGCAACCTCTACCGAAATGCTTGAAACCGGTATAAAGGTTGTGGATTTGCTTTGTCCGTATGCCAAAGGCGGTAAAATTGGCCTTTTTGGAGGTGCAGGTGTAGGTAAAACTGTTTTGATTATGGAGCTGATCAATAATATTGCTAAAGCACACTCGGGCCTTTCGGTATTTGCAGGTGTCGGGGAACGGACACGAGAAGGAAATGACTTACTGCGTGAGATGATTGAATCAGGTGTTATCCAGTATGGTGAAAAGTTCAAGGAATCTATGGAAAAAGGCGAATGGGATCTCTCACTGGTTGACAAGGAGAAACTTCTTGAAAGCCAGGCCACACTTGTGTTTGGCCAGATGAACGAGCCCCCCGGAGCACGTGCCCGGGTTGCACTGTCAGGCCTTACAGTTGCTGAATATTTCAGAGATAAAGTGAGCCGCGATATTCTTCTTTTTATTGATAATATTTTCCGTTTTACTCAGGCCGGTTCAGAAGTTTCTGCACTGCTTGGAAGGATGCCGTCTGCTGTAGGATACCAGCCAACTCTGGCTACTGAAATGGGTGACTTGCAGGAGCGTATTACTTCAACCAAAGATGGTTCGATTACTTCTGTCCAGGCTATTTACGTTCCGGCTGATGATCTTACAGATCCCGCACCGGCAACAACATTTTCTCACCTTGATGCAACCACTGTATTAAGCCGTGCACTTACACAAATCGGAATCTATCCGGCTGTTGATCCGCTCGACTCAACATCCCGTATTAATGATCCGAAAATTGTAGGAAAGAAACATTACGAATGTGCACAGAATGTGAAGGAAATTCTTCAGAAGTACAAAGACCTTCAGGATATCATCGCTATTCTCGGTATGGATGAACTGTCTGACGAAGACAAACTTGTTGTATCGCGCGCGCGCCGTGTTCAGCGTTTTCTTAGTCAGCCTTTCTTTGTGGCACAGCAGTTTACGGGCCAGGAAGGAAAGTATGTGAAGATAGATGATACAATCAAAGGCTTTAATATGATATTAGATGGTGAGCTTGATCATCTGCCTGAAAATTCATTCCATCTTGTAGGAACCATCGAAGAAGCAGTTGAAAAAGGTGAGCGTTTGATGGCTGAAGCTGAGGGCGAAGCTGCTTAACATTGGATATTATTCAAAGAACTAAGATTTGTACAAATGGCTAAAACCTTTAGAACCCGATTATTAACACCGGCAGGAAGTCTCTTTGAGGGTGATGTGAAGGGCGTACAGGTTCCCGGTAAGAAGGGAATGTTTGAAATGCTTGTCAATCACGCTCCAATTATGTCCGCTCTTGAAATCGGACGTGTTAAAATCCGGTTGGAAGATGACTCTGAAGAGCTTTATGCCATTGGCGGAGGTTTCCTCGAACTCAGCAACAACAGCCTCACCATATTGGCTGAATCTGCAGAACCTGTCAGTGAAATTGATGTTGAACGTGCACAAAAAGCGCGTGATCAGGCATCTGAGCAAATCAAGAAAAAAACCACCGACAGGGAAGAGGCTGAAAAAGCACTTGCCCGGGCAGAAAACCGTTTGAAACTCGCCGGGGAATAGGTCGTAAGCGATTGCCGGTGGCTTACTGTTTACAACAAGTCAGAAGTTCTGCAATTATTAAATATTTGTCAGATGTCTTCAGCAGATTTAAAAAAGCCTGCTGAACTCTTCTTCATCTTTCACCTGTTTGTAAAGACTTCTAAGCGTATTCCGCATCTCCATCTGGAGGGTTTCATTGATTTGATCCGTGCCGGCACTTCGATCAACTTCTATTGCAGAATCAATAAACATCATCAATTCAGGTTTGCTGTGATGCATAGCGTGCATATAGATACCAACAGGGACAATATCCGCATCCGGAATTTGCTCACAAAGCCAGGCAAGCCCGTTTTTGAAAGTTGGTTTGTTATATGAAAAAGGGCCTATTTCACCTTCAGGATAAATAAACAGGGATGCGTTCGGGCGCTGCATGGATTTAATGGCATATCGTAAAGAGACAAGTGCTGATTTCGGATTGTCCAGATGTACGGAAAATGCTCCGATCTTTTTAAAAAATTTATATCTGAGCATCTGCTTATCTTCCATCATAGCACGTCCCTGCTGCTTTAACAGGTTTTCATTCAGATACAAAGGTATCAGACCGTCCCACCAGGATGTGTGATTCAGATAATAGATGGTTTTATCATCATCGCCGGGGAAGTAGTTTTGATTCAGCCAGACGTGTTTAAACCGGTATTTAAAAAACCAGTTCATATAGAAGGTAAAAAACCGGATAAAAAGAGGCGACTCCTGGGCAGGAATAAATGGCGGCTTAGAGGATTCCCGGGCAGACGTCATGTTAATCGTACTGTTTTTAAATTTTAATACCTCAATTCCTTCCATAATTACGGGTTTTTAAGCTAATTGCCAAGTACAAGAGTTATCAGTATATGAATTGTGACAGAATAGAAAACCGGCTAAATTTCCAGTTCAAAAGGAAGAATCAGTGAAGGATGGTAAAAAACTGGTTCTCAGAAATAGTTTCGGGCAGTTATTTTTTGAGGGTTCAGGAATACCAATTTAGTAAGTCTCTTTCATGTTGATTATTTTACAGGTTTGGAATTCTGAAACACATTAAAACAGAATGATCAACATTGATAAAGAAATAGTCCAATATTGTAACAGGCATACTACCGAAGAGTCTTCAATCCTGAGAGAGCTTGTTAAAAAAACCGAATCGGAGCTTCAGTATTCGGACATGATTTGTGGTCCGCGGGTGGGGGAACTGCTGAAATTGTTGATTCGGATGAGCGGCGCAAAACGGATTCTTGAAATCGGAACTTTCACAGGTTATTCGGCTATCAAGATGGCTGATGCCCTGCCGGTTAACGGTGAATTGATTACTCTTGAACTCAATCAGTGTTATCAAAAAATATCAGAGCAATTTTTCAAGAGAGATCCCTATTGTAAAATTATAAAACAGGTGATGGGTGATGCCATATCAACGATTGATTCCTTAAGTGGAGAATTTGACCTGGTTTTTATTGATGCGGACAAAGCACTCTATCCGGAGTACTATCAAAAAGCCAGGCCAAAATTAAAAAAGGGTGGTATATTTGTTGTTGATAACACCTTGTGGAATGGTGAGGTTTTGCATCCGGATGATCCCAAGAGTCATGCGATTAATCGATTAAACAACCTGATTCAATCGGATCCGGATATGCAAAATGTAATGCTGCCTGTCCGGGATGGTGTTTTGATTGCCAGGTTTTGGCCTACCGGATAGCCCTGCCGGCCCTTTGCCGATAATTTGAGATAGTGCCTGTATCTCCCGGGCCGGTCGGGCTCTTAGCGGTTGTGATTTTGCCATGAAAGCCCAACCAGCCTGATGGATTTTTGTTCGTTGTTATACTTATCAAACAAGGCTGGCAGGGCAGGAAATTGCCCTGCCGGCCCTTCGCCGATAATTTGAGACCAAGGCCTGTATCTCCCGGGCCGGTCGGGCTTTGAATGGTTGTGATTTTGCCATGCATGAAAGCCCAGCCAGCCTTATGGATTTCTGCCATTTGTTATACTTATCAAATAAGGCTGGCGGGGCAAGGGGTTGGATTATTTAATCAGAGTCATTTTTCTGGTGAATACCTGATTTTCCGTTTTTAATTGGTATATATAAATACCGCTTGCGAGATTACTGGCTTCAAAGGAGACCGTGTGAGGGCCGGCTTGCTGAAAGCGGTTGTTCACAAGCGTTATTATTTTTTCACCGGTGATCGAGTAAACGTCCAGGGATACGTTTGCCGGATTTGCAAGTTCGTACGTAATCTGTGTGGACGGGTTAAACGGATTCGGGTAGTTCTGATTCAAGCGAATTTGATCCGGTACTTCTGAGATCAACTCCTCATTGGAGGTTGTCATGCCGCTGGAAACGGAATTTAATAGTGAGGCATCAGTTATTTCAGGGTCAAATTCACCGGGAGATTCAGGATCCTCTTCGGTTGTTATCGTTGCTATTTCTATTCCGGTTTCATTTACAAAACTAATTGTAAGAGTTTTAACTTCTAAAAAACCTAAAATAAGACTGGTTTCGGACTTTGTGATTCTCAAGACATTAAATGAACCTTCAGGTGTAATTATTTGTCCCCAGCCGTCGACTTCGGCAATAACACTAAATTCTGTGGTTGAACCGAAAGGTCCTGATATTTCAGATTCATACTCATATTCCCATGTATCTTCAAAATTTACAGGAAATTTAAAATTAACCACTCCGGGCCTGTTAAAAATCGTTGTTTCAATTTCATCGGTATCACCATCTACCTGTATGCTGCCCAGATCCGTTAATGAGTCTTCATTAAAAATGATGTAATTGTAAGAAAGAAAATCAAATTGTATTTCCTCACCTTCTATAATGCCGTCAAAAGAAAAGCCTGCGCGGCTTACATGGGTTGCCTGGTCAAAATGCGGTTCTCCGGCACCGGGGCTACCGCTGATATCTGTAAATGTTTCTATAATTCCGTCTGCGGAAAACGATTCATCAAACGTCAGTGTGGTGAAATCCCAAACCTGGTCTGCCCCTTTTTGATCTATCAGGGGTAAAATATTTTCACCATCTGTACTGACGGATGATGAGATTGTAAATTCACCATTTAAAAAACCACTGAGTGAACTGTTTGTCAATGTGATCTGTGCATCAGCTTTATGAGAAAAAAACAACTGAATAGCTATCAAGCCAAAAATTAGCAAAATTATCGATAGTAACGTTTTCTGAGGTTTCATAGTGGATTTCATTTTAGATTACTGTGGGTTTATTCTATTATGCGAAATCCATGACCTGTTTCTGTCAGTTAAAATTATAATTTTTTTAAAAATAAATAATCTATACTCAGAGGCTTTCAAGAAGTGCTATCTGATCTCTCCATTTCATCAGGTTATCTTTCTTTGCATAAGTGATCAAATTTTCAAGCAGGTGCTTATCGTAATAAGAAAAAGCTGAAATACTGTCATGAAGTGAGTGATAAGCCTTCATAAAAAGCTGATCACCTTTTGAATGTGACCCATTTTCATTCAGGCAAAATGAAAGATATATATTTGCAAGCTCCGTCCAGACATGCTGAGGGCCAAGAGTTTCAGAATATAAATTGACGGACTCTTTCAGCATATTTTCTGCCTCCTCCATTCTGCTTGTTCTCATATAGAATTGTGCGAGGCTTTTGTAAGCTGTCGCAGTTCGCCAGTGGTTCATACCGTATTTGTTTATATGGCGATCTATGCTTGCCTGACGCAGTTTTTCAACTTCAGAAAAATTTCTGTTCGCTTCATGAGCTGAGGCCAGGTTACTTAAAGTCATAAGAGTATTCGGATGGTCGATACCGTATACGGTTTCCAGTATGTTAAGAGAATTTTTGTAATGCACAATAGCTTCATCTGTTCGTGACTGGATTTTAAGCAGATAGGCAAGATTGTTATGCAGAACAGCCATATCGGTATTTATTTTTCCATCTGATTCCGAATAGTCCATTTCGTTTAAAATTTCCATGTATAGTTTTTCGCTTTTCCGGTATTCATTATTGTGGCGATACGCTTTGGCAAGATTAATTTTTATATCGCGAATATAACTGTTTTTATTATTCAGTAATTGCATATAGGCCAATGATTTTTCCAGGTACAAAACTGCAAGCTGAGCATTGCCAAGTTCCGCAATTACATTGCCATAACCAGACTGTATATTCGCCTTTTTAATGATTGAGGAACTGTCAGTTTTTTGATCCAGTATTTGCAGGGACTGGTCGTAATAAAAAGCAGCCTTTACAAAATTTCTCTGGCTGGAGTACATGGAGCCCATGTGGTAAGTTAAATCAGCAAGTTTTGCCTGATCAGTATTCGATGTCTTTAATAGATGAAGTGCCTGGTTGTATAATGTTTCGGCCTCTTCATAATTTCCCAGATGGGAGTACGATTCGGCGAGCGACTCAAGAATCCCCGCTTTGGCAGGAAAACGTTCATCCAACTCCGAAATTTTTCTTTTCCCCCTGTCAAGCAAGTCATATACTGTTAAGGTATCGTCAATATTTTCAGCCGGGATTGCTGATTTAAACAGGTCAGTCATAAACCCTGAAATAAAATTGGCTTCCTGCTGACCCTGAAGAGCCAGTTCTTTTTGTTTGGTTACTTCTGAAATGTGATAGTAGAGAAAGCCGGTTAAAAATATCAGCAGCATAAAAGCAGCTGTAAGCAGACTTTTTTGACGCCTGAAAAACTTTTTGGCCTTGTACAAATAGGATCCGGATTTAGCCCGAACAGGGCGGTGAGTCTGATACTTGTAAAGATCACGTAAGAGTTGATCAACCGTGGAATACCTGTCTTCAGGCTCTTTGCGTAAGCATTTGAGTATAATAGCATCCAAATCACCTTTTAATCTATTCTTAAGACTTTTTTCTGCTACGATTTTGCTTGGTTTCAGGGGAATCTGATGTCGTATTAAATATTCCGCTTCTGTAAGTTTCTTATCGGCAAGATCCAGAGGTTTTTGTCCGGTCAGTATCTCGTACAACAATAACCCGAGGCCATAAACATCAGTGGCAGTTGTGATTTTATCTGCTGTAATCTGTTCGGGAGCAGCGTACTGAACAGACATCAGGCGCAGACCGGAATGTGTTTGAATTACTTTTTCAGCTGAAAGTTCTGTGTCAATAATTTTTGCAATTCCGAAGTCCAGTATTTTTACAACACCTTGATCAGTTACAAAAATATTGTCCGGTTTTAAATCCCGGTGAACAATCAGGTTCAGGTGAGCATATTGAACAGCTGTACAAACCTGTAAAAACAGGTCAATTTTATTTCTAAATGTACAATTGTTATCGCTGCAAAAAGAGCTGATCGGTTTTCCGTCCACATACTCCATAACCAGGTAAGGGCTGTTGTCTTCTGTTATGCCACCGTCATAGAGGCGTGCAATATTGGGATGTTCCAATGAGGATAGGATATCCCTTTCCATGATGAATCGATCGCGGTGTTTCGGGGACTGTAATTCATTTCTTAGTATCTTGATTGCAACTCTGCGCTTGAAATACCCGTAACTTCTTTCAGCAAGCAGTACATCGCCCATTCCGCCTCGTGCGATACAGTTGATTAATCTGTATGGACCTATTTGCTCGTATTTAAGAGGTGAAAAATCTTCATTGACAAGATTTTCAGATTGCGTCAGTTCATTTACCAGAATCCGGTTAGAGTTCAGCAAATCATCCCAAAGTTTTTCTGAATTGTTGATTGAGACGAGAAAATTTTTAACTTCATCCGCAAGAATCGGATTATCAGCACATTCACTCTCAATGATTTCACTGTAATCATCAGTTTCTGATTCCAGAATTCGGTCAATGATAGATGTAACCAACTCCCAGTGATCTTTTTTCATACGAACTAAACTGCATGTTTAAAATTGTGGTTTAAGCACCTTATTATTTAAATTCCCGCTTACAAAATTGCGAGTAGTTGTTATCTATATTATATATGCGGAAACTTGTGACCAATCATCTCATTCATACTTTTGATCAGGAAGCTCTGCTGACGTGAAGTAATCCAGATCTTTTAACTTTTGTTCAACTTTTCTTTTATAAATGGATTGATCATTTCGATCATAATCAATCTCATCGATTAAATCATATGCACTTTTATAGAAGGAAAGAGCCTTTTCAGTATTATTTTTTTTGAGATAAAGATCACCCATTTGAATGGTGGCAAGTGTTCGTTCCAGGGAATTTTTTTCATGAAGCTGAAGGATTTTACTGTAGGCTCTTTCCAAATACTCAGTTGCCATCTGAATGTTTCCATGCTGAAGATGAACAGTACCAATACCCATTTCAGTACGGGCTGTAAACGAATGATTATCTGTAAATTTTTCTATAAACAAAGGATAAATTTCATTGAATAAAATTTCTGCAGAATCCGGACGGGCGGTTAAGGTATAATGTATTGCCAGGCTAAATTTGGACAGACAGGTTCCAATATGAGTATCACCAAGAATATTTTTTCTCATATTCAGAGATTCCCTGAAAAGCTTTACAGCCGGTTCAAATTCACCTTTATCCCTGTATAACATTGCAAGGTTATTCATAGTTAATGCCACTTTTGGATGTTCTGAACCATAGAGTTCTTTTCTCATTTGGAATGATAATTGCAACAATTCCTCAGCTTCTACAAAATCACCGGTATTCATTAACAACGCCCCGAGACTATTTAAACTCGATGCTAATTCCGGGTGTAAAGGCCCAAGATTTTTCTGCCTGCTTTCAAGAACTTTTCTGTAGTACGTTTCAGCTTCTTCATAGTTATTCATGGCATGTAACAGGGTTGCTAAACCGCTCATACTTGAAATCGTCTTGGGATGCTCTTCACCGAAATGTATTTTGTAGGCGTTTACCAGTTCCTCATATATTTTTTTTGATTCACTGAATTTGCCCTGTCTGCGTAACACATAGGCAAGTTCATTTTTGGTATTGGCCAGGTTTGCCCGGACAGAATCGGATAGTTGCATGCGAATACTGAAAGCAAGCCGGAAAAAAGACTCTGCTTCAGAAAATTTTCCTTCCTCGCTCATTAAAATACCAATTTGATCAAGGCTTTCAACAGTTTCCGGATGTCCTAATCCAAATTCCTGCAATCTCAAATGGTATGATTTTTCAAGCAGTGATCTTGCATTTTGGTATTCACCCAGTGACCGGTAAACCCGGCCAATCACTTCAAACATTTGTGATTTGAGTATGGGTTGATCACTCAGTGTTTCTGTATTCTGAACACCTTTTTTAAGAAGGTCATAGACTGTTAGAGTATCCCCCAATGATTCGGCAGGGTTAGCTGACTCAAACATCTCGATGAGAAAAGAAACTGCCTGTTGTGCTTTTTGGGCTTCTGTTTGTGCTATATTTCTCTCAGTTGTAATCTGGTTGGTATGGTAGAGAGCAAATCCAGTTGTAATGGAAATCACCAGAAGTAAGGATATAATCGCTGCTGAGTGTCTTTTTACAAATTTAACAGAACGGTAACGGATCGAATCTTTTTGAGCCTGTACCGGAAGATGTGCTTTGTAGCGATTTAAATCATCCAGCAGTTGTTCGGCTGATTGATAACGGTATTGAGGTTCTTTTCTTAATGCTTTTAAAATTATGGCATCGAGGTCACCTTTCAGTTTTTTCGAAACTGACGGATTTTTTGCCCTTGAACTGGGTAAATCCGGAGAGAGATGGCGGATAATATGTTCGGCTTCGTACAGTTTTTTATCTTTCAGATCATAGGGTTTACATCCGGTTACTATCTCGTAGAGGAGCAGGCCGAGGCCGTATACATCTGTTGCGGTTGTGATTTTTTCAAGGGTGATCTGTTCAGGCGCTGCATATTGTATGGATATCAGGCGTAATCCTTCCTGAGTTTTTACCAACTCTTCGGCCGATAACTCCGTATCAATGATTTTGGCAATACCAAAGTCCAGAACTTTCACAACTCCTTCGGAGGTTACAAAAATATTGTCCGGCTTTAAATCCCGGTGGATGATCAGGTTTCTGTGAGCGTAGTTAACCGCCTCGCAAACCTGGGTAAAAAGTTTGAGTTTGTTTTCAAGTGAACAGTTGTGTTGTGAACAGAATGAACTGATCGGCTTGCCGTCAACATATTCCATAACAAGGTAAGGCCGGCCGTCGGTGGTAAGGCCGCCATCATATAACCTTGCAATGTTCGGATGCTCCAGCGATGAGAGTATTTCACGTTCATATAAAAATCTTTGTTCAAGGTTATCGTGAGTCAGTTCACTTCGTAAAATCTTGATAGCAACACTCCGGTGAAACTGTCCGTCACTGCGCTCCGCCAGGTAAACGTCTCCCATGCCACCACGTGCCAGCAACCGGTTGATTTTATAAGGCCCGATCTGATCGGGAGCGAAATCTTTCGTTATTTCTTTAAGAGCTGTTCCGGAAGAGGTAAGTTCATTTACAAGCGCACGATTTGAATCCAAAAGCTTTTCCCATAAACCTTCTGATTTATTGATTGATTTCAAAAACGAAACAACCTGTTTTTTCAGTTCGGGATCGTGTTTGCACTCTCTTTCAATAAATTGCAATTGTTCTTCGGGTTCGAGTTCTAAAACCCGGTCCAGGATAAAAGTTACGATTTGCCAGAACTCTTTATTCATTTCCCCTATTAAATGTTATTTCATACAGGTAATGCGAAAAACCGATCTGATATGTATCAATAAGATGCTGAACAGAAGATTTAACCTAAAGCGGCAAAACTAAAAGGAAATATTGAAATTAACCCTTCAATTTCTGATACAGCCATCCGCGGGCTTTGAGCCAGTCACGATTGATTGTGCTTGCTGAAATATTCAGTACATCGGATGTCTCTTCTATACTTAATCCTCCAAAAAAACGCAGTTCAACCACCGTACAAATTCGTTCATCCAGATTTTTTAATTCATCAAGTGCATCATTTAGTACTAAAATTTGTTCGGCATGTTCGTCTGCCTGCAAGTTACTGATATCAATATCAACTTTTGAAAACTCTCCGCCCCGTTTCAGGGCTCTCTTTTTCCGGGCATAATCAACCAGAATCTGCCGCATAGAGCGTGCGGCAATTGCAAAGAAATGGGCCCTGTTATTGTAATCCACGGTAGACTGGTCAATCATCTTTTCATATGCTTCGTGCACCAACTCGGTTTTACAAAGTGTATGCTCAGAATACTCCCTGTTCAGCTGTTTTTGTGCGAGCAGCCTGAGCTTTTCATATACAAGCGGATAAAGAGAATTGTAAGCCTCTTTATCTCCATTGCTCGCTTTAACAAGTAGTTGTGTAATCTCCATCGAAAAAATGCTCTTAAAAAATAAAATTCTGCAAAAATGCTGAACCAGATGTTTCTAAAAAAAATTCATACAGTTACTTTCCTTTAAATCCCTGATATTTATATAGTATCTAATAAAGTAATAAAATGTTTAATAGTAAAGCGGAGAAACCATATATTTCATAAAAAACCAAATTAAACTGTATAATTATATTAGAGAATTTTTAAATTTCATCAACCAAAAAATTAACCAATTGCATATGAACCGAATATTCTCACACTCAATCCTATTAACAGCATTGATATTTCTTTCATGTGCCGGAAATGAAACGATGACTGAAAACCCTTTTTTTGAGAAGAGTGAGCTCCCGCTGGAAGCTCCAAATTTTGACGCAATAGACGATGATCATTACCTGCCTGCTTTTATGGAGGGAATGAAAATTGAGAAGGAGGAAATTCAGACTATTGCCACAAATTCCGAAAAGCCAACTTTTGAAAATACGATTGTGGCTATGGAGAAAACCGGCAGGCTATTAAACCGGGTCAGCAGTGTTTTTTTTAACATGACTTCTGCGCACACGAATCAAAAAATACAGGAGATACAAGCAGAAATTGCTCCAAAACTTGCCGCACATTCAGATGATATCTACCTGAACCGCGAACTGTTTGAAAGAGTTGAAACTCTCTATAATCAAAAAGAGGAGCTTGGCCTTGACTCCGAATCCCTGAAACTTCTGGATGATACCTATCGCGACTTTATCAGGGCAGGTGCAAAACTGACTGAAAATGAGCAAAAAAGGGTTCGCGAAATAAATGAAAAGCTCTCTTCACTAACCACTGAATTCCAGGAGAAACTTCTTGAAATGACCAGGGAACGTGCTGTATTCATTGAAACTGAAGCCGAACTCGAAGGCTTGAGCTCCGGGCGAATTCGTGCTGCAAAAGAAGCGGCCGAAGAACACGGTCATGAAGGAAAATATTTGTTGTCAATAACCAATACAACACGGCAGCCGGTACTTGAATCTTTAAAGAGAAGAGATGTGCGCGAAAAAGTCTGGAAAGCATCTGCATACAGGGGAGTTGGTGAAAACGGTGGTATCGACACTCAGCCGCTGCTGCTCGAAATGGTTAAACTTCGCAGTGAGCGCGCTCAGTTACTGGGTTATGAGAACTATGCTTCCTATGCACTCGATCCGCAAACAGCTGAAAACCCTGAGAATGTACTGGATATGCTGACGGGAATGATTGACCCATTAAATGAAAATGTAGAAACGGAGACCGGGTCCATTCGTAATATGATGAAAAAGGACGGGATTCAGGATGAAGTGAACCCCTGGGACTGGCAGTACTACGCCGAAAAAGTGAGAAGTGAGAAATATGATATTGATGAAAACGAAGTCCGGGCGTACTTTGAGCTGGATCGTGTTTTAAAAGATGGTGTATTTTATACGATGAACCGGCTTTTTGGAATCACGTTTGAAGAGCGTTTCGACCTCCCGGTTTATCACCCCGATGTGAGGGTCTTTGATGTTTACAACGAAGACGGAAGCCGGCTCGGGCTTTTCTATGGAGACTTTTTTGCAAGAGATTCCAAACGCGGCGGTGCATGGATGAGTTCGTATGTGAGCCAGTCTCATCTGCTCGATAAAAAACCGGTAATTGTGAATGTGCTCAATATCCAGAAGCCTGCAGAAGGTGAACCGGCATTGATCAGTTTTGACAACGCAACTACGCTTTTTCATGAAATGGGTCATGCAGTACACGGTCTGTTCTCCGATGTAAAATACCCATCGCAATCGGGCACGTCTGTTCCGCGCGACTATGTTGAATTCCCTTCCACATTCCAGGAAGACTGGGCCATTCACCCTGAGGTTCTGGCCAACTATGCCGTCCACTACGAAACTGGTGAAAAAATACCACAGGATCTTCTGAACCGTCTGATAGAGGCAAGAGAATTTAACCAGGGTTTTGATACATACGAGTATCTTGCATCCACATTGGTGGATATGCAGTGGCATCTGCTGGACCAATCAGAACTACCGGAAAATGTGGACACATTCGAGAAAGAAACTCTTCGTTCTTTTGGGCTCACTCATCCGGCTATCCCGCCAAGATATAAGTCTCCCTATTTTGCACACATCTTTTCAGGCGGTTATTCGGCTAATTACTACTCTTACATTTGGAGTGAAATACTTGCAGCAGATGCTTTCGCATTTATGAGAGAAAACGGCGGACTAAACCGGGAAAACGGCGAAATGCTCAGAACTCACATTCTTTCAAAAGGTGGTAGTCGGCGGCCAATGGATCTTTATCAGGATTTTCGCAATGGGGAACCTGATGTCAAAAATCTTCTGGAACGCAGGGGACTAACCGGTAATTGAAATTAGGAATTTTGAATTTTGAATTAAGAATTAATTTCTCAATCTGATATTTGGGTGATGAGTTCGGCTTTTCGTTTATCGTATTGACTGCGCGGATTCTGAAATAGTCCAACGTAATTAGTCCGCATGTGCAACACAGGGGAAATTGCTTTCAAATAAAATTCAAAATTCACCATTCAAAATTGAGAATTAACTTCTCAGCTTCTTCAGCCGGATGTTGACTCCCATTTTACCTTTTTGGCCAAGAGCCAGATTCCAAACAGTACAAGAGGGATACTCAGCCACTGACCCATGTTGATTGCCCAGTCCGTGGCAAATTCAGCCTGCGGTACTTTCGTAAATTCAAGCAGAAACCTGCCTGTAAAGAGTATCACAAGAAAACTCCCGAATATGGCACCTTCCGGGGGTTTTTTGTCGTATTTAAAATAGATTCCCATCAATACCACAATCAGTAAAACGCAGAGCAGCGATTCATAAAGCATGGTCGGATGGCGCGGAACCATATCCACCCGTTCAAAAATGATTGCCCAGGGAAGATCCGTGGCGCGTCCCAGAATTTCAGAGTTAAAAAAGTTACCGATTCTTATGAACATTCCGCCAACAGCAACGCCAGGCACAACCCTGTCGGCCAGCCACCAATAGGTCATGTTGGGGGTCCGTTTTACATAGAGATACATAGCAATCAGAATACCGATTGCAGCTCCGTGACTGGCAAGCCCTCCCTGCCAGATTGCAGGGATCAGCATTGGATTCCGGAGATAATACTCAAGATCGTAGAAAATAACATGGCCAAGCCGGGCGCCGATAACGGTTGCAATCAATACATATATCAGAATCCGGTCAAGTTCCTCTTGTGTACGGCTGGCGTCGCGATATAATTTTCCTGTTAGCATGTAACCGAAAATAAAACCACTGGCAAACATCACACCATACCAATAGGGCTCTATAGGGCCGATGGAGGAAAAGGATGGAGACTCAATTACCAGAAAGGGAAGCTGACCGACAATCAGAGCTCCGAATATAAGAAGGAGTTGTTTCCAGGCCGGAATATCTATTTCGTTGGGTTTGGTGGATTTTTCACTCAATTCAGGCCAGAGCCTTCTTGAAGCAAAGTAATAGATGATTCCTGCCAGTATCAGCCCGTAGATGGAAATAGAAAAAGGAATAGATAATTCCGGTATGGTAAAAGCCACCGGGTCTGTGTTCCAGACAATATAATCTGTGTTATTCATTTCAAAAATTTTTATAAATCAGTTGCGAAAATACGAAAGCTGCAGCTCGATTGCAGATTATATTTGAATTATAAAATCCAGTTCCTTTTCCAATTTTAGTAACCCTTTACTTCACCGTCACCGCGGGGATCTGCAGCTCCGTACTTTAATCCGTCCTCGTCTGCATAGATAATGTGTGTTCTGCCGATACTTGGAAGTAAGGCAATATCATGTCCGCGCTCACTCAATATGGATTTGGTATCTTGTGAAATGCCAAATTCTTCCAGGTACAGTGAATCAGGCAGCCATTGGTGATGAAACCGCGGCGCAGAAATTGCCTGATGCAGATTCATTTCAAACAGGAGTACATTCAATATATTTTGCAGAGTTGCTGTGATAATCCTGGGCCCACCGGCAGCACCGGCAATCATTTTTACGTTCCCGTCTTTTGTAACAATCGTTGGGCTCATGCTGCTAAGCATTCGTTTACCGGGTTCAATAGCATTGGCTTCAGCGCCAATCATGCCAAACATATTGGGTTCGCCAGGCTTTGCAGAAAAGTCATCCATTTCATTATTTAACAGAAAACCCGCATTCGACACACTCAGATAGCTTCCGAAAGATCCGTTTAGTGTTGTGGTGACAGCAACTGCATTTCCGTTTTTGTCAATAACCGAAAAATGAGTGGTTTGGGAAGCTTCAAATACCGGATTGAATGTTCCATGGGTGATATCTTCGCTTTCCGTAGCCTGTGACTTCCTGAAACCGGACATCCTCTCTTTTGCATAATTTTCAGAAAGAAGTTGATCCATCGGGATCTCTGCATAATCGGGATCGCCAAGGTAGTAGTTTCTGTCAGCAAAGGAACGCCTCATGGCTTCAGCAAGCAGATGAATGTAATCAGCTGAGTTTAATCCGTACTGTTTCAGGTTGGTGTCTTTAACCATCTGCAGGATCTGTTTCAGAACCACGCCACCGCTGGATGGCGGAGGCATCATGTAGAAAGTGTGTCCCTCAAAATCAGCAATAACCGGCTCCCGCCATTCACTGCGATAGTCGCGGAGGTCACGGAGGTCAATAAGTCCGCCCGTCTTGCGCATCTCTTCAATGATCTGGTTTGCAGTTACACCGGAATAGAAACCATCCCTGCCATACCTTGCGATGCGTCTGAGTGTTCTGGCAAGGTCTGGCTGAACAAAAAGATCACCTTTTTCCCATTTCTCACCATCCGGTTTTAAGAAATATTTTTTCGATGATTCAAACATGCTCAGTTTGTCTGCTTTATCATTCAGATCCTTGGCATGGCTGTGGCTTAGCTCGTAGCCGTCTCTTGCGAGCCGGATGGCCGGCTCCATAATCAATTCAAGTGGCATTGTACCATATCTTTCAAGAGCGCTTAACATCCCGTCAACTGTTCCCGGCACACCAACGGCCAGCACACCCTCACGGCTTTTTTCCGCAACGTATTCCCCCGTTACATCCAGGTACATATCCCTTTGAGCTTTAGCCGGAGCTTTTTCACGAAAATCAAGCGTGCGTACAATTCCATCGTTCAGGTGAAGAACCATAAATCCGCCGCCCCCGATATTGCCTGCTCTCGGGAGTGTAACAGCCAGGACAAATTGCACGGCAATTGCAGCGTCAACCGCATTCCCTCCGTTTTTTAGTATGCCGATACCTGCCTCTGAAGCATATTCATCAGCAGCTGAAATTACTCCGTTTTGATAGGGCTCCGACCATCCGGCCTGAGCAAAACTTTCGAACGGCGTGATCAGCAGAAAGACAAAAAGAGACAGTACGTGTAAAAAACGGAAAATCATATATGTAAGTATCATCTTTAAATTAGGCGGTGAGTAATATAATTTAATCTTATCTCAAATAGTAAAAAGAGTTCCGGCAGAACAGAACCCACTGCAGAAATCTCTCAGGCCGGCGCACAAATTTTCTCGTGAATTTGATCATACCGGTTTTGAGGTCTCTTCTTATCAGCCGTATATTATGAAGCTGACTGTCAAATTTAATTGAAATCGTTGCCTGTTCACAAAAAAAGAAATAGAAACCGGATTTTGCTAATCGCCGCATCGGCTTTGCTGATAGCTGCAATTGGATATCTCATGGCTGGTAATTCCGCATTGAATGAGAGACTTCTCTCGATACGAATGATGCTCTACCTGGGATCAGGGCTTGTTGCTTTTGCTATTCCTTATATTCTTTTCCCGGACCGGAATATTACAGTTTATCAGCTTGGGAACAGTTCACCGGACGAGCTGCGAAGCCATATCTGGAAACGCTGTAAAACGATTTGGCTTACAATACTCTGGCTGCTTTTTGTGGTTGTGTTTATCGATGTGCAATCACCCCTTGGCCAGCTGACAGATAAAATATTACTTTTTATATACGGAGCTTCTTTTTTTACAGGCCTGCTCTACTACTCGATTTCAAGATATTTTCGAATCGGCAGGCACTCACAGGAGTGGCAGGAAGGGAAGAGAGGTGCTGAGATCAGGAAAAAGATGGCTGATCTTGCCAAATTTCCACTTGATCCCGGTTCAATTCCGAGCTTGCTCAATACTATTATTATCACAGCGGGTGGAATGCTTCTTGTGGTTGCGGGGGCATTTATTTCGGGAAACTTTGGTATTACAGGTGAAGCAGGTGTTGGGCTGATGGTGTTGCTGGGCGGATACATCTCATGGAAAATGACCAATAAAGAAGCAGATGTTCACTTTTACGCAACGAATGCATTTTACAGGGAATTTTTTGGAACGGACATAAAAGGCGATGAGCAGTTCCAGCCACTGGCTGTAGATCAGCTTTGGTGGGTGCCGCCGGTAATTCGTGTACACGTATGGGCTTTGATCACACAGCTCGACAGAAAACTGCCAACGGGAAGGATGATCGCAATCGGCCATTTTATTGTCTGGATTATTGCATATCAGAGGCCCGGTGCAGATGTTATCGCCGGTGCCTGGATACTTTTTATTATCGCTCATTCTGTTTTACTACTGCCCACATCAGATAAAGCAATTATTCCCCAATGGTGGCAGCAGCTTCTCGATAAGCCGTCCATATGGATCTCTGTACGTTTCTGGATGCAGCTTCGCTGGATTTTGCCTTTGTTGCTTAGCTGTAATGTTATGTACCTCTTTTTTGGAACTCCTGACTTTACCCTGCAGACCTGGTTTGTGCTGCTCTACCTGGCCGTACATCTTATAATATCTGCTGTAATCACTTACAGAATGCACTCAACGATAGAATCGGTATATGAATAAAAACGTTTTACTTACTGATAACCTCACAAAACAGTATAAAGCCGGCAAAGTCATATTTAAAGATGTTAATATGACATTTAAGCCCGGGGAGATTGTCGGTTTAATAGGTCCCAATGGTTCCGGGAAGACTACTTTTTTGAGGTTGTTGTCCGTTACATCCTTTCCCACTTCAGGGTCTGTAAAGTACGGAGGCATTAATATTCACAAATCTCCTTATGAGTATCTCAGGCATGTTGGCCTGGTACATGATGAAGAGAGTCTGCCTCTTCATTTGTCGGCTGTTGAACTTCTGGAATGGATATTGAGAAGCAGGAAGCTCTGGGATGATAAATCACCCGAACTGATTCATTCGTTTTTTGATAAATTCAGACTGCAGGAGGAGAGAAATGATCCAATCGGAACTTATTCAACAGGAATGAAGAAAAAAGCACAAATTGCGGCTGCTGTAATATCGAAACCCGATATTTTAATCCTGGATGAACCCCTTCGCGGACTCGATGTAAAAACACGTGAAACAACCATTGAACTTTTACGTAATAAAAGAAATGAAGGGGCAATCATTTTAATGGCAAGTCATACAATGCCGGACTCCGATCAATTTTTTGACCGTATTATGGAATTCCCTCTCAAAGACTGAAACCTGATTGTTGCTATGGATAGTAAATTCAAAAATTTAAAGAATAGCCTGGATGATCTTGAAGGGGAAGATTATTCCCGGCGTATGTCAAAACAGGAACAGAACAACGATTCCAATGGCTATTCGATTTCGCGGTTTATTTTACTCGGGGCTTTTGTGGTTACTTTTTTGTTTTATGTATCCAGCCAGAACTTTAGTGTGAATATCAGCCAGTGGAATCCCTTTCAATCCATTTCTGAAATCATCAATCAGCCTGATGAAGACCTTTTGAACCGCATGAATGCCCTGATGGTGGAAATGGGATATGGCGAAATGACGCATGAAGAGTTAACGGAATTAAGAAGTCAGGGTTTAACAGCAACCTACGTTGCTTCTGTAAGAGAACTTGGATTTACAGATCTTTCAATTGAGGATGCCGTCAGGCTTCGGCAAGCTGACGTATCAGCTACATTTATTGCCATGATGAACGAACTGGGTTATGATCTGGAGATAGAGGATCTGATACGCCTGCGCAGAAACAACGTTACAGCATTTTATACGAGTAACCTGCATGATCTGGGATACACGGATGTTTCCATTGACGAACTTATCAGGTTGCGGCAAATTGGTGTAACTACAACACTAATCAATGAACTGCGGGAAAGTATAGGAGCTGATGTAACTCTGGATGAAATTATCAGATATAGAATCAGCAATCAGTAGGTATTTATGTAAAAAATACCTGTTGGATGTACTTTACGTCTTTCAATAGCTAACCCGAATTATTCGTGAAAAATCGTTTTATGATGCGGCTTTTTGAGTCAGTTCCAATTATGAACATTCGTAAACCATCAAAAAAATCTGAATGTAAGCGCTATTTGGGTATCTTTTAGTTTGTTTCTTCGCAATCATTTATGCAGTTTATACAGCTGTACAAGACCTCTTGAAAGAATAATATTAAAAGCACAACTACAATTTAAAGATGTCAGATATAAAAATACCTGAAGTAGAACTGAATATATATACTCCGAAAAAACCGGTAGAAGTACCTGTTGTTGAAAATTATATTGTCACGAAAGAGAGCAGTCCGAACTATGTAAGACATGTAACTTTTGACATATCGGGAACTGAACTGGAGGGCAGGGTCCGTGTGGGACAGTCAATCGGGATATTGCCCCCGGGTATCAATGCGAAAGGAAGGCCTCATAAACTGCGCCTTTACTCTGTCTCTTCGCCTACTTCCGGCGAAAACCGTAAACCGCATTTGATCTCCACTACTGTAAAACGCACGTTTGAAGAGCTTGACGGGAAGTTTTACATGGGTGTCTGCTCTAACTATCTTGCTGATTTACAGCCCGGTGATAAAGTAAAAATGACCGGTCCAAGCGGGCGAAGGTTTCTTCTGCCTGAAAATGAGAGGGATTTTAACTATATCTTCTTTGCAGCCGGAACAGGAATTGCACCGTTCAGGGGGATGATCATGGAACTTTTTGAGGAGAATTATGAAAATGATTGCGTCCTGATTTTCGGATGTCCGTATCGAACAGATCTTTTATACCCGGATTATTTTAATGAGATGGCTGAGAAGCATGAAAACTTTCACTATCTGGTGAGTGTGTCTCGTGAAGAGAGGCGGGCTGATGGAAGTAAACATTACGTGCAATCCAAATTGCAGGACGAAAGCGAACTGCTTACTCCTATTTTGCAAAAAGAGAATACGCTTATTTATATTTGCGGCCTGAAAGGAATGGAAACCGGAATATACCGGGAACTTGCACGGCAAAAGCTGTACGGCTTCCTGGATGTACGAAAAAGGTTAAATGGCCAGATTGACAGCTTAAGCAAAGATGAAATCAAGAAAATTCTGAAGCCATCTGCCCGCACGTTTGAAGAGGTCTATTAAATCCGGGTTCGGATGAGTCTGTCAGCATCCAGGCTCGTGAACCGGACTACCTATCCCAGGCAGAGTTATGTAATTGCCTTTGGCAGGATCTTTGTTTTGGGGTTCACGTAAAGATCGCGCGGAGGAGCGAAGACCGCGAAGTATTTTTTTTGAAATGTTTTGGACAGTTTTGAATTATTAAAGAGATACCAGTAAACATGTTACTCTAACTGTTTTTTTAACGAAACAAACCGGTAGGGAGTAATGTTACCCCCGAATATTTTGGTATACATCTGGGTTAAAATAGCTCCAAAAAGGACAATTTGAATATTGTAATAGACCCAGATGATAAATAGCACCAGTGAACCTGCAGCCTTGTAAGTACTGTCAATTCCGGTAGCAGTTAAGAAAATACCCACCAGATATTTGCCTGCGAGGAACAAAATTGTCGTGAATATAGCCCCGATGATTATATCCTTCCAGGGAGCGTTGACGTCAGGCAATATTTTGAATACTAAAGTGAAAAAAGCGGTGGCAAAAATAATTGTTGATATTCTGGACGCATATTGAAATATCTGCAGAGTAAAATCGGGTAAAAATTGCTGGAAAAACGGAATTGCCACAGAAAGAATTGATTCAGTCAAAAGAGAAGTCAACAGCAAAAGGCTAAGAAGGATAATAACTCCAAATGAAATGAGCCTGTTGATCAGGATCTGCCAAACAGAGTGAATATGGACCTCCTGAATCTCCCAGATCATATTTAACACATATTTTAACTGATTGATGACTGTTGTTGCGCCAACTATCATCATAACGATTGCGATAATTGTTGTAAAGAAATTTTCAGGTGATTGCCGCCTGGCCTCCATATAATCCTGGATCCCGCGGGTTAGTTCGGCCCCGACAAAAGCTTCAAGCTGCTCACCGACCTGACCACTGATCAGTTCTTCACTGTAAAAGATACTTGCAAGTGAAATGACGAGAATTAACATCGGTGCAATCGAAAAAATTGTATAAAAAGCGATTGCTGCCCCCTGAGTGACAATGTCACATTCGATTGCTTTATTTACGGACCGGATAAAAAGTGTCTTTAATTTTTTCCACATGAACTGATAATTTAAATCCGTGAAGAGATTTGCTCAAATACATGCTGCAACTCTTCGGGCGTGTTGTAATAATGAGGTGCGATTCTTAAAAATCCCTCCCGGTGTGATATCGAGATTTTATTCTCTTTCAATTCATTGATTAATTGATCTCCATCCAGTTCTGCTCCTGTCTTGAACGTAACAATTCCTGCTCTTTCGTCTGGTTTGGAACTGGTATATAACTCAAGCCTGCTGTCATTTTGAATCAAATCAATCAGTGTACCGGTCAGTTCCCGAACCCTGGCAGATATCGTTTCGATTCCGATATCCAGCAAATTTTTCAGCGATGCATTCATTCCGGTGATTCCAAGCATGTTTGGCGTGCCGTCCTCAAGCCTTTGTGCATTGGTTAACCAGGGCTGATCGTAATTTAACAAGTCCCAGGGTTCCTCCACCGAAAACCAGCCGGTTCTTACAGGAGTGAAATTTTCAAGAATGCGTTCACCCAGGTATAAAAACCCAATTCCGAGTGGGGACATCAGCCATTTATGTCCTCCGGTGGCAAGCGCATCAATATTCATGGCCGAAACGTCAATTTCCGTAACACCAAGACCCTGTATTCCGTCAACAACTAATAAGATATCCTTTTCCCTGCAAAGCCGGCCGATTTCGTACAGATTTGATTTATAGCCACTTAAAAATTGTACGACACTTACTGCAATGACTCTCGTCCGTTGTGTAATATTCTTTTCAATCAGATCAACCGGCAATGTGCCATGAACCGGATCGATAAACCGAATTTTCAGATGCTTTCGCTGTTCAACTGACCGCCAGGGGTGTACATTCGATGGAAACTCCATTTTATTAAGCAGTATTTCATCACCTTCCCTCAAAGGCAAGCCTTCCGCAACAAGGGAAATCCCATCTGATGTATTTTTTGTAAAAGCTATATTTTCAGTTTTTTCTGCATGAATCAGCTGTGAAATCAGTCTGCGGCAGCTTTCCATAATTTCAACACCCTCTTCAAAATTTTCAATTTTTGAATAATTTCGCTGATCAAGAAATCCGGTGACAGCTTTTTTCACACCATCAGACAGCGGACTTACGGATGCGTGATTCAGATAGATGATTCCATCTTTTGTGTGTCGGAAATTTTGTCTGTAATGTTCAACGGAACAGAGATGAGTGCTTTCAGATTTTTCCGTCATGCTTTAATTGCTTTTACGTTGTCCATTTGAGTTACCCCGGCAGATATTACAAATTTCATGACATCTGAAGGATTTTGATCAAGTACTTTGACTTTTTTGGGATTTACCAGGTATAAATTACCCGAAAAATTGTATGAATGAGGACAATAAACAGCTACCCGATCGACAATATCAAGACGTGATAGATTCTCTTCGGTAAGAAAACCGAACCGTTCCAAACCGTCTGCTACCTGTATAATCACCGGACGATTAAATTTCTTTTTATCGCCCACAAAAGCCTCTGTCAGGTCTTTTATGGAGGAGTAAACAATTTTTACAAGCGGAGTACGTGCAAGCAGAGACTCAAAAAAATTCAGAATTGGACGCGAAATACAAAACCTGATTAAAAAGCCAAGAAATGAAATGAGTATGATTACTGTGATAATTCCCAATCCCGGAATATCGTAATGAAGCCAATCAAAAAAGAGATTGTTAAAGGTGCTGTTGGCCCAGTTTACAGTTACATACATCACATAGAAAGTGGCAAATACGGGGAAGAAAAAAATTAATCCGCGAAGAAAAAAGTTAAATAATTTTTTCATAAAAGAGATCTTTGATTTTTAATTGTCGGACTGATTCAATAGCTGTTTCCAAAATATAAATTTATCCGGTTACATATGAGTGTTGCCTAAGCTAAGAAAATCTAAACTGTATGATGTTAACAACTTTTTTTTCTATTTTTATGCTCTTTACAATATTTGCTCAATCGTTTAATTACAAAACTGAATGACAGTTAAAAAATCGGACCGGATTCGCCGGGAATTTCTTGAATTTTTTGAAGAAAAAGGACATATCACAGTGGATAGTGCTCCCGTAGTGCCAAAAAAGGATCCCACCTTACTTTTTACCAACGCGGGGATGAATCAATTCAAGGATATTTTTCTTGGAAAGAAGAGCGGATACAGAGAGGGTGATAAAATCTGGAAAAGGGCTGCGGATACACAAAGATGCATCCGGGTGAGTGGTAAACACAATGATCTCGAAGAAGTTGGCCATGATACGTATCATCACACACTTTTCGAAATGCTTGGCAACTGGTCATTCGGAGATTATTTTAAAAAAGAAGCCATCCGCTGGGCATGGGAATTACTTGTGGAGAGATGGGAGCTTGATCCTGACCGGCTCTACGCAACGGTTTTTGAAGGAGACAAGGAGTATGGTCTGCCGGCTGACGACGAAGCTGCCGGGTTATGGAAAAGTGAAACAGGAATACAACATGATCATGTTTTAAAATTTGGCAGAAAGGACAATTTCTGGGAAATGGGAGATACAGGTCCGTGCGGACCCTGTTCTGAAGTTCATATCGATCTCCGCTCCGGTGAAGAGAGAAAACAAACAAGCGGAGCAGAACTGGTGAACCGTGATGATCCCCGGGTAATGGAAATCTGGAACCTGGTTTTTATACAATTCAACAAAAAAACGGATGGAAAACTCGAAAAACTGCCTACTCAGCATGTGGATACCGGTATGGGATTTGAAAGAATCTGTGCTGTACTACAGGGTAAAAAATCCAACTACGATACCGATATCTTTACGCCGCTGATCAGTGAAATTGAAAAGCTATCCGGACTAAAATACAGCTCGTCCGACAGCAGTACCGATATCGCTATGCGTGTCATTGCAGATCATATCCGTGCAGTCAGTTTTGCCATTGCAGATGGAGCGTCTCCGTCAAATGAAGGCCGCGGGTATGTAATCAGACGAATTCTTCGAAGGGCGATCCGGTACGGATGGGATCAGCTTGCGTTTAAAGAGCCGTTTTTTCATAAACTGACACCGGTGCTGGCAAAACAGTTCTCTGATGTTTTTCCTGAATTGGAAGCACAGCTTGACTATGTGGAAGGGGTGATACATGCCGAGGAAAAGAGCTTTTTGCGAACACTTGGGCAGGGCATTGAACTATTTCATGAAATGAGTAAGGGGAAAGAGGTTTTGTCCGGCGAAGATGCTTTTAAATTGCACGATACCTATGGCTTTCCGATTGACCTGACCGATTTGATGGCTCGTGAAAAAGGAATCAGAGTGGATGTTGAAACCTTTGAAGAATTAATGGAGGAACAAAAAGAGAGGGCACGGTCAGCCGGGAAGTTTCAGACAAATGGCACTTCTGCCAAAGAGTGGAAGATTGTTACTGAATCACATGAGTTTGATTTTGTAGGATACGATCACCTGGAAACTGAAACAAAAATAACCGCGATATCCGGACAGGATGGAGAAAACTTTCTGAAGCTGGATAAGACCCCTTTTTATGCCGAGAGCGGAGGGCAGGTCGCTGATACAGGTATTCTGCAAAAAGATGGTGAGAAAATTCATGTTCTTGATGTGCAAAAAGGGCCGGACGGTTATCTTCATAAGGTTGATCATTTGCCTGAAGAGCCGGAGGGAACCTGGTTTGCCAGAGTGGATAAAGAAAAGAGAAATGAAACTGAAAAACATCATTCTGCAACGCACTTAATGCATGCCGCTCTGCGCGAAGTTCTTGGAGATCATGTTGTTCAAAAAGGGTCATTAGTAGAAAAAGACCGGTTGCGTTTTGATTTCTCTCACTATGAGCCTGTAAACCATTTGCAGCTTGATGAGATAGAGGCGATTGTCAATGAAAAAATTCAGGAGAATATTCCGCTCATTGAAGAACGGAATGTATCCATAAAAGAGGCAAAAAAACGCGGTGCAATGATGCTTTTTGGTGAAAAATACGGTGAGAAAGTGCGGGTTATAACTTTTGATCCCGATTTTTCAGTAGAGCTCTGTGGCGGTACACACATCAAAGCGACTGGTGAAATCGGCTATTTTCGATTTATGACGGAATCTTCGGCTGCGGCGGGAATCCGGAGAGTTGAAGCAGTGGCAGGCCGCAGTGCCGACAGGTTTTTGCGAAATGAGAAGCATTTACTGGAAAATCTTCGTGAGATTGTGGGTAGTCAGCAGAATATTGAGAACGATGTGCAGCGATTACTGGAAAAAAACAAGGAACTCGAAAAAGAGTTAAAACAGTTACAACAGAAACAGGCATCAGACAAACTTCAGCAGTTGATTAAAAATCCTGAGGAGGTAAACGGTATCAGGCTGATCAGGGGGAGGGCAGACGCCCTTGATATGAATACACTGAAACAGTCGGGTTACGATGCACTGAACCAGTTGAAGGAGAATGCAGTTGTTGTGCTGGCCAGTGAAGATCCGGAAAGCGGAAAAGTTTATCTGATGGCCGCTATTACTGAAGATCTTGTAGCAAAAGGTATGAAAGCGGGCTCCCTGGTGGGTTCTCTTGGCAAGATTGTTGGCGGCGGAGGCGGAGGACAACCAACGCTTGCTACAGCAGGCGGCAGATTCCCCGAAAAGATTGATGAAGCGTTAGTTTTTACAAAACAGTGGATAGAGGAGATGGTTTCCGTCTAAAACTATATGGTGAAATGTTTGAACAGTTTTACCCTATTGTGATAACCGGTAAATGGTTTCTTCATAAATCTTGGGTATATTGTAAACTTAAATTTATTAAAACAGAATTAAATTAGTTTTATGGCGACGACAAAAGAAAAAGCTTTTTTTACACCGATCGGGACAAACAGCGATGATAAAGATAGCAAGATTGACAAGGCTGTTGAGCTTCCGGAACCAACGGATAAGAACCACAAAGATCTTGATCTCAGCGATGACCAGCTTATCGAAATGTACAAACTGATGTATCTGCAAAGACGGTTTGAAGAACGGGCTATGCAGATGTATCAGAAAGGTAAATTTGGCGGTTTCCTTCATCTTTACAGCGGGCAGGAGGCGATTTCTGCCGGCACTGTTTATGCATTTAATGATGACGATGATATAATCACCGCTTATCGTGATCATGGCTGGGGAATTGCGCGAGGTGTCACGCCTGAAGAGGGAATGTCTGAGCTTTTTGGCAAATCTGACGGTTGTTCAAAAGGCAAAGGCGGCTCTATGCACTTCGCCAAAGTTGAAAATCATTTTTGGGGCGGGTATGGTATTGTGGGTGGCCACATTCCACTCGGCGGAGGTATTGCGTTTGCAAACAAATATAAAGAAAATAACAGGATAACCGCCTGCTTTTTAGGGGATGGGGCGGTTCACCAGGGAGTACTTCATGAAACACTGAACATGAGTCAGCTGTGGGAACTGCCCTGTATCTATGTTGTGGAAAATAACGGTTATGCTATGGGAACATCTGCACCAAGACACAGCACAGGAGAGCTTCATGAGCGGGCGAAGGCATATGGAATGAAAAACGCCGTGTTCAACGGAATGGATATTTTTACGGTGTATGAAAAAATGAAAGAGATTGCGGAAGACGTTCGTAAAGAGGGAAAACCCTGGTTTGTAGAGATTCGAACGTACAGATATCGCGGACACTCTATGTCCGATCCTCAAAAGTACAGGTCGAAAAAAGAACTTGAGGAGTATCAAAAGAACGATCCCATCGAACGATTGAAAAAGTATTTGACTGATGAAAAAATAGCCGGATCGGAAGATATCGAAAAAATAGAGGATGAAATTGAACAGAAGGTTCTGGATGCCATCGAGCATGCGGAAAACGCACCTGCACCTGAACCTGAAGCCCTCTATGAAGATATGTTCTCAGATGATGATGAGGGTGTTTTTCATGAATAGTTTTATTCAGCTTGACAAAGAGTAATATTCTAATTGACGAATTTAAAAGAATCACTAAATAATATTTTTTAAAAATGGCAGAATTACAATTCAGAGAAGCAATTCGTGATGCAATAGATGAAGAGATGTCCAGAGACGAAAATATATTCGTAATGGGTGAGGAGGTTGCAGAATACAATGGTGCCTACAAAGCGACAGAAGGGCTTCTTGATAAGTACGGGTTTAAAAGAATGATTGATACCCCTATTTCGGAACTTGGCTTTGCCGGTATCGGAGTTGGGGCTGCCATGAACGGATTGCGGCCGATTATTGAGTTTATGACATTCAACTTCGCCGTACTTGCAGCGGATCAGATTATCAATCATGCATCGAAAATTAAATATATGCTGGGGGGACAGTTAGATATCCCCATTGTTTTTCGCGGGCCAAATGCATCAGCCGGACAGCTTGGTGCTACTCATTCTGTTGCTTATGATGCCATGTATGCCCAGTTCCCCGGTTTAAAAATAATCTATACCTCTGAACCGGACGATGCAAAAGGGTTACTAAAATCTGCCATCCGGGATAACAATCCTGTGTTGTTCATGGAATCTGAGCAGATGTACGGTTTAAAAGGTGAAGTATCAGAAGAGGAAGACTATACCATTCCGATTGGCAAGGGTAAAATAAAACGTGAAGGAAGCGATGTAACCGTTGTTGCCACCGGGAAAATGTATCATATCACCAAGCAGGCTGCGCAGCAACTTGAAAAAGATGGTGTGGAAATTGAGATTATTGATCCGAGGACAATCAAACCTCTCGATATTGAGTTGATCGTTGAGTCTGTAAAGAAAACGAACCGATGCGTAGTTGTGGATGAAAATCATCCTTTTGGGGGAGTAGCTTCCGAAATAGGATTCCTGATACAGCGGGAAGCGTTTGACTACCTGGATGCACCGGTGAAGCGTGTTTCACTGCCGGATGTAAATGCACCCTACGCAAAGAACCTTTTTGATCTTTGGCTTCCGAATGCCAAAAATGTAGTTGAAGCTGTAAATGCGGTCACATACAGGAAGTGAGTTATCTGTTAAAGCTAAATTCCGTTCAGAGTATAATTGTATGATATTTTTTGTGCAGGAGCGGACGGTCGGGGATACTGGTAGTTGACCAACCGGTTCAACAACCGTTTGGATTTTAAATTTTAAAGCAAAAAAACTAACGAATAAATAACATGGCTATAAAAATCGAAATGCCGAAACTCAGTGATACCATGGAAGAGGGTGTCATTGCTGCGTGGAATGTAAGCGAAGGAGATAAAGTTGAACCGGGTGATATTATTGCAGAAGTTGAGACCGACAAAGCCACAATGGAAGTTGAGGCATTTGATGAGGGAACGGTTCTGAAATTATTAGTGAGTGAAGGAGATGCTGTGCCGCTGGGTGAAGTCATGGCAATCATAGGAGAAGAGGGAGAGGATATAAGTGACTTGATCGAAGAAGTAAAATCCGGAGCTGCTGAGCAGGAAGAGGCTGAAGCTGAAGAGGAGAAAAAAACTGCAAAAAAAGAAGAGAAGGAATCTGCCGATAAGAAAGAGAAAAAAGATTTTGATCCGATACTCGGTGATTTGAACGGCAAAGGGTCCAAAGAAAAAGAAACAGAAAAAGAAAAAGAGAAGGAATCTAAAGGTGAACATGGCCGTATTAAAGCTTCACCTCTTGCCCGGAATATGGCAGAAGAAAGAGGAATTAAGCTCGAAGATGTAAGCGGAAGCGGACCTGATGGACGCATCATCAAAAGGGATATAGAGGATTACGAAGAGAAGCCTGTGGCTGAAGAAGAGAAGAGAGCCCCTGTAACATTTGAGAGTGAAGAGAGTGAGGATGTAAAAGTCTCGCAAATGCGTAAAACCATCGCAAGAAGACTTTCTGAAAGCAAATTTACGAGTCCTCATTTTTATGAGACTATCGATATTGATATGAAAGCTGCTGTTGAAGCCCGCTCTGCTTTGAATGAAATAAGTGACGTAAAGATCAGTTTTAACGATATTGTTGTAAAAGCATGTGCTTCAGCTTTAAGGCGGCACCGGGATGTTAACAGTTCCTGGATGGAAGATAAGATACGAATCCACGGGGATGTTCATGTTGCTGTTGCAGTGGCTGTTGAAGAAGGATTGCTGACGCCAGTTATTAAACATACCGACAAAAAGAATTTGCGTCAGATTTCCAGTGAAACAAGAGAAATGGCTGAGCTTGCACGAAATAAGAAATTGCAGCCTGAGCAAATGGAGGGAAGTACATTTACCATCAGTAATCTCGGCATGTTTGGAATTGAAGAGTTTACTGCAATCATCAATCCGCCTAATGCATCTATTCTGGCTGTAGGTGCGATACGTGATGTGCCGGTTGTTGAGAATGGGGAGGTTGTTCCGGGCAAGCGTATGAAAGTGACACTTTCCAGTGACCACAGGATTGTTGACGGAGCCAAAGCCGCTGCTTTTCTGAATACGCTGCGTCAAATGCTTGAAAATCCGCTCTCTATGATGTTATAGGTGAACTACTGCCTGTATTAAACTTTTTTTGATCCCTGTGTGATATTCACGGTAAGATCTTAATTTTAGGTTTCACGCGGAGTCCGCTATAGTGCGGGGCGCGCTGAGGAGTTATTAAAAGATTACTTCGTGAATCTTTTATTTTCCAGCTGTCAATCCCGGGTTAATAAACTGCCTATATTTGGAATATTAGAATTTCAATCTCTATAAATAAAATTTTTTTTTTCAATCAAATTCTAATTTTTGTAAAATAGCCCTTTACATAGCTATGTACCAATAAATAAAGCATTATAGTGCAAATAAACCTCAAAAATTATAGATTAGATATTTCTAATATTAGAATATTTTAATATATTGGTGTCAAACAAAAGAGATAGCTATGAAAAAATTATTCTACATAACGGGATTTCTGATTGCAGGTTTGTTTTTGGAAAATGCATATGCACAAAAATCAGCCAGTGCAGTTATGGATATTAGAGTTGAAGTGGTTCGCGGAATACAAGCTGCATCATCAGCAAATGATATTGTTATTCATTCCAATTCAGACCTGAAGGATAAAGTGTATGGAACAGTGGAAATGCAGATATCAAAAGGTGCAGATTACATCGCTTCTTTTAATTCTGATATTCAGCTTGTGAACAACCTGGGGGAGATTATAGGTCTGAAATCAAGTGTAAAAGAACAAGTGATGGATGACAACCAGGTGATCATTGAAATGTCAGGGAAGTTACATTCGGACCCGATGAAAAAAGGAGTCTACCTCGGTTCTCAAGTGGCCCGGATTGACTTCTTCTGATTTCGGATTACTGTATTTGATAATTTCCAGTTAGTTAAAACCGCGGTGAGCGCAGAGGGGCGCGGAGGTTTTGATTCAGTTGAATCACGGGGCTTTAGCCGCATTTCACAGGAACACCAAAACCAGTGCTTGCAATTAATACTCTATCAAATTGATAACCGGCTTCTGAAAGGCACTGTTCGATACGACCTGTTGATAAAGAATAATCAATTCCGACCATTTTTCAGGTGTGTCTGACAGAACAAGGTAGTAATCAGATTTGCTGTCCCTGTAGAGTTCGGTGTTGTATCCGAATTTTATGCTAAATAACTCTATATAATCTTCAGCTTCCGTTAAATCATTGAAATGGCCAATTTGTATCAGGTACTTAAAATTTCTGTCACTTTTTGAGCCGGATGTTATGCGAATGCAGGCTTTATGCGAACCCGGAAGTTTGTCCGCAAGCTGATAAACTTTTTTTGCCTCTTTCCTGGATTCAAATGTTTCAGATACTACAGCAAATTCGCTGTTCTCCATCTCTTCTATACGCAGATGGGAATCGGTGAAATCAGGGAGAATCTGAGCCATAAATGTTTCTGCCTGGGTTCTGTTTCGGAAGGTTCCAAATTCAATAAAATATTTAACAGGGTCAGATAAACTACTATCAGTATCCTTGACACAATGATTAACAATGGCCAATCCGCTCATACCTAACGCTTCGGAAATTTCAGGCAGTAAGTCAGTTGCTTCCGAGTAGGTAAAGGATTCAGCCAGCCGGATCGCATTTAAATTGTACTTGTCGTTATTGATAACCCGGAAGTCCCGTCCGGTAAGATCTTCGGCCCTGCCCGCAATTTCAACCGAATATGTAATCGTTTGAAAACTGCCGATCTGAATTGTGTAGGAGCACGATTCCTTGTCAAATTTGCTGAATGGATTTACATTATTATCAAAATAGACCGAGTCATCGCTGATGATATATGGCAGAGGATTATAAATAGTTTCTGTTTCTGATTCGGTAATTTGAATTTCTGATTGCACTGAATCAATTTCAGACGGAAACTGATCCTCTTCAAAGATATCGTAGAGCAGAATCTCCTGTCCCTCAACAATATCACCATCTGCCAGGGCCCTGATC
>CAZFAJ010000023.1:36631-39096 GCA_964517005.1 uncultured Balneolaceae bacterium
GTAGAGCAGAATCTCCTGTCCCTCAACAATATCACCATCTGCCAGGGCCCTGATCTCAAATTGCATCACTTCGGGCTCAGCTCTCACACCTAAAAATTGCAGCTGGGTTGAATCAACTCGCATTTCGTAATCTCCCGGAGGTAATTCAAACGTATAAAACGACCCATCTGAAAATGTTCTCAACTCATTCTGATATGTCCCCGATTCATTACTTTTCGTAGTTCCCCTGATTTGCAACCTGAGGCCGCCCACGCCCTCTTTTCCGGTATTATCAATCCTGGATACCGAACCCTCCAGAACACCTGAAAGATACATCGGTATGTCGATCTGTTTATATTGATTCGGATCTGTGACAATCGAAAATGACTCAAGCGCAGGAACAAGCAGCGGGTCTTTCAGTGCATTTTTATTGATTTCAAGATTATATCGATTATAAGCGAGAAGCTGAGTGAAATAGGTAATATCCTTACTTACAAATTGTGCACCTCCGGCGCGGCTGAGCCTTGCAGCCTGCTCCGGCAAGAGTGTATCATCGTCATCAAAACTGCCGTTTTCGTTTTGATCGATAAAAAGGCGAACGGCAGCACCGGATCGTCCTACCTGCTGACGATTTGATAGTAAAAAGTCCTGGCTTTTCGAATCAAAACCTACCGACCCTCTGACACTTTGAGAGATGCTTGTAGTCCCCCTGATACTTCGGGTTGTGGTGTTTGTCCGTGCCTTGTTAAAGTCAAGGGTCAGATTCATGGAGAAAAGATTGAAATTACCGATGAAATTCCTTCCCGCATTCAGCTGAATCCGCCCGTTTCGCATGATACTCCTGGAAAACTGCAGTTCAATCTCTTCAAACTCGGATGTGGATGGTAAAAAATTGATTTGTGAGCGAATAAACGCCCCTCTGAGATAGAGCGGAACACCGGAGTGACGTGCAAGTGTATAGGTTGCAGACGTGGAGATGCGACCAAGCCGGGTAGCTTCAAAACGGAGTTTTCCGATTTGCGAATCTCGAAATCCCATGCGAAGATTAAGCCGGTTGAGCCTTGTATTCAGATCGAAGCTGTATCTCGTAACATTGGAAGTCTGACGCTGCTGGTAATTTGTTGACCACCGGAGAAAGAACGGTGTTTCCCCGATTTCAAATGGGGTGAATATACTTCCGCTGAGTGTACTTTTATTTCTGCCGGGGTTGTATAAACCTCCTTCTTTCAGAAAGTAAGTATAGTCCAAATTAAAATTTGAAGATGATGGAAATACGGCACTGGTATTGAACCGGACAAAAGCTCCGTTAGCCGCCTCAACAGTTACCAGGTATTTTGTGAGCAGACGGCTGGAAAGTGATCCTGTGAAGGTAGGAGTGGTGTTGTATTTATCAAAGTATTCGATTCCGGCACCTGCCGTCAGCCAGTTTGTAAGACCTGCCCTTACATTATTTTGCGTCATAAACCCGCGGTCGGGTGTTCCGAAAATCGGATTGTCCAGCCGTCCTGCATTGATGTTATAATTCACTTCTCCGGGAGGCAGAAAGTTAAATGGAATTTGCAGCCGGGTAAATTCCTGTCTCACCTGGCCGGTGGGACTAAAAATCCGCACATCGTATTGTGAAGAACCGTAAGAGAGCGGTACTTCGAAGCTGTAATTGCCCAGGCCATCTGCACGCTGGTAGTCAACAAGGCTGTTATTCAGGTATAACTCTACCTCCGAATCAGGTGTTGTTTCACCCCTGAATACAAAATTATCAAAAATGAACCGGGGCTCGATCGGCTCATTGCTCAGCTTTACACCTGTAAATGCACGGTTCAGAAGCCCGCTGGATGTCGACTGTCCGGCAGTAGCCTGGGTTAAATAGAGATTATCTCTCATTACATAGCGCCAGCGGACATTGCTGGTATTGAACGATGTGATTTCATCTGAAACAGATCCTGCAAAATTCCCCTGGAAATCTCCGCCGGCCACTTCAAAACCGGTATTTGTGTTGTAGACAAACACATTCGTGCCATCGGTTACATTGGCACTGAGGTTATAGTCCATAAAGCCTGCATTGAAGAGCTGCCGTTTCCGGTCGAACCGGATGGGGTGAAAGTCCCTGAACAGTGGTGATTGAGAACGAAGCATTCTCTCTCTCCTGCGGTCACGCTCTCTCTCGGCTACAACAGGCATGGTAACAGGCGTTTCAAGCGAAAGGGTCAGGTTGTTAAAATCGATGGTAAATTCAAGATCCAGCAGTTCTTCAAAAACGGATGGGTGTAAAAAAAAGTCAGTTTCCCGAACCAGGTAGTCATCCGGGCTGAGTTCTGCTGTTTTATCTCCAATTCGTGCTGTTTGATTTCCAAAGTTGATTTCGTAAAAATTGCCTGTATCCGAGTACTCTCCCGAAACAGATAAATTCTGAAGATCTACCCGGTTTTCAATTTGAAGTACACTGAATATTTCGGATGTTGCGAGATAAAACCGGTCATCCGCATACC
>CAZFAJ010000024.1:0-37960 GCA_964517005.1 uncultured Balneolaceae bacterium
TGCTTGATCGTGGCAGGGAATTAGCACGAGCGGATGCTCGCGCTATCTTTGGGGCCCATGTAAAATCTCACTGCGATCTTGGCGTGTGTATTTTTCTTACCGTTCTTTGTGTGAAACCTCTTTTCGGGAAAACCCAATCGTTAGGGTTGGCTAATCATACTTAAGTTTCTCTAACAGATTTCATTTTATTCATCAGGATTCCTTTTCTTGGTTTCAGAACGACAAAACTACGGCAGTTAATAAAAACATACAGACAATTTTTAATCTGAAATATCATGGGCCAACAACAGCTACTGCTCATTATCCTGATTACGATTCTTGTGGGGATTGCCACCGTGGTGGCTGTGAATACACTGCAGGTAACGCATGAAGAACAGAACAGGGATGCAATACGGCAGGATCTGCTCCAGGCACATGCAATGGCACGCGGGTATTATGAAAAGCCGCGGATCATCGGGGGCGGAGCAGAGTCGTTCGAAAACATCACGCTCAGTCTGATTGGCCTTCCGGAACAAAATGAGAATGCAATCTACGAAATAACGGAGCGAAGCAAGGAATCCTTTACAATCAGGGCCTCAGCCAGGGTTATTGATGAGGATTTAGTTGCAGTTTTTACTAAAGAAAAAATTGAATGGGTCGATAATGAAGATTGAAATAGTGTTTCACAAAATTTTAGAACGGATAGGGGTACTTGACAGGTTGACAGAGAGAATCAACGAGGGAGTTCGTGTGAGGTTGCAGGGACAGCTGCATTTGCAGCTGTTGCCTGTTGATAAAGAGAAGAGAGGACCTGCCGGGCCGTTCAGCGGGCCGAGAGGTTTATGTTGAAGATGGGTGACCGGGTATGGGGGTACCCGGTGCTTATTTAAAAGTTGAATTCCACTTGTGAAAGGGTGGGATTCTATTACTGAGATCTTTGAATTAGTATCGTGTAAGAGATTTTTCTTATAAAACTTGGATGACTTTCCAGGGGGTTAAAAAATATCCGCCGGAAGGCGGGTAACAAATCCGGGGTAAGGCGGATTCATCTGCCCGCTTCTGAAGCACTTCAGGGGCGGAACCCCGGTGTAGTGAAAACTTAGATTCCGATAAATGACGCAAGGATCTCACCTTTGATTAGGTGGGATCCTTTTTTTGTGCCCCACCAGCCCTTAACAAAGATTTGTTTTGGGGCTAAGATTTCACAGGGCTGGTCGGGCTTTTCTCGGAACCCGACCAACCCGCTGATTTTGAGTTTTTAATCAAAGATTTTCATGAGGGCTGGGCAGTACTGCAAGTTAAAGACCCCGGTTTTTACCACGAAGCCGCGAAGTCCCGAAGAAACACGAAGCGGTGACTTTAATCCAAAAGGATTTTTGTGAACTTTTGAGTCATCGTTCTCCCGTGACAATTCGAGATGAATAGCCAGGTTAAAGACACCTGGTTTTTACTGCGAAACTCTTTGCGTGAAACCTGTGGAGTGGTTGTCAGGTAAGCCAGACCAGCCCGTTGGATTATATGCATTTATAATTCTTTTTCTCCTGAGGGCTGGTGGGGCAGAGATCGCGGAAAGAAACGTTACGTTTCTTTCTTTTTCTTTTCGGCGGCCGGGAAAAGGATGTTGTTTAAGATCAGCCGGTAACCGGGGCTGTTGGGGTGCAGGTTTAAGTCGGTTGGCGGATCGTGAACGCGGTGTGTGTAATCTTCAGGATCATGACCGCCATAAAAAGTGAAGGTGCCAAGCCCGTGGTTGCCGTGAATATATTTAACCTTGTCGAGACCGGGCGACTCGGCCAGGATCACAACATTGTTTTTTACCTTATCTTTTTGAAATGCAGTTGCCTGGCCAAAAAATCCACGGATGCTGCTCACGTGATTTTGAGTTAACATCGTAGGCACGGGATCCCATTTGGCTGAGAAATCAAATAGTGTAAAGTAATCGAGGCTTTCGCTGATACGGTTGATATCAACCTCAACATCAATATCAGAGTGTTCATACTCTGATGGCTGCAATATAGCTGAAAAGTTTTCAAAGGCAAGAGTTTTGGAATAGTCGAGCCGCTCATTTGCACCCGGATCTACCGGATCACCATCGAATTGAGTGGATACAATGTCAACATCTTCCGCTGCCAGGGCGATATCAAACGTATCTGTGCCGGAGCACATCGCAAACAGAAATCCGCCTTCAGCTACATACGATTTAATGGTTTTAGCGACAGCAAGCTTGAGTTCGCTTACTTTTTCAAAACCGAGGTTGCCGGCAATTCCCTCCAAAAAATTGACTCTCGAGATGTACCAGGGATGGTTCCTGTACATCGCCCAGAACTTTCCGTACTGACCGGTGAAATCTTCATGATGCAGGTGAAGCCAGTCATATTTACTCAAATCACCAGAAAGAATCTCTTCATCATATAGCAGATCGTAGGGAACTTCAGCATAATCAAGCGCAAGGGTAACGGCATCATCCCACGGCATCGCTTGCGGAGGCGAATAGACGGCAATATTAGGCGCTTTTTCGAGATTAATGGGTGTCATATTAGACCCCGGACTTTCTACGTCATTGAGAATTCGTGCAGCTTCCGATTCACTGATTACCTGAACCTGGACATTTCGAACCCTGCTTTTCCTGACGATCTCATTGGTATTCTGAGTGAGGAAGCTTCCGCCTTTGTAATTGAGCAGCCAGATTCCCGAATTGCCGTCAATCAAATGGTTAAAAATAATACCATAGGCCTTCAGGTGGTTGGTTTGTGAAGCATCCATATGAATCAGTACACGCTCCTGCGCTTTGAGAGTGCCTGCCGAAAAAATGAAAATAATAGCTGTAAATAATAAGATCCTGAATCGTGTCATATCAGATATTTTGTCCGGTAAAATTTTGAAGTTCCCGGCGTGCAAACGGTGCGTAAAAACCATCCGGAAATTCCAGGATCAGCTGTTCGTAGAATTCCTCCAGGTCTGATTCTGAAATATTTAAATTAGCCTTTGTGTCCTGAGTAACGATATCGGAAATGATTATTGCCTGTTGTTCATCCGGGAGATCCGAATTGAAGAGAATTTTAGCAACCCGCGCTCTTTCCCACATGATCCGTTCCCGTAAAGGAGAGGATATGCCGGATTTAACCTGATCGGCCAATACGGGATAGAGAGCCACCAGCATTGAAACCGGTGCCCGGGATGTAAATTCAACAATTGCATGATCTTTAAGCGGATGTCCCGGGTCTTCCAGGATGGATTTTGCGGTTTTGAGAGCGGCTTCAAAATTACCGGTACGCAGGTCGTAGATAAAATCTGAAAAAGGTTCCAAAAGAGTACCGGCCGAATCTGCCTGTAAGCCTTCCTGGATCCAGATACGGAGTTTGAGTGCATCATTTGCGAAATAGGAGGTTTCTCTCCGCTCGAGCGAACGAAGCTGAATTTTGGCAAAATCGTAATCTTTCGAAAAGAAATCGGATTCACTTAAAAAGTAACGGATTTTTTCGGTGAGGCGTGAGTCGTCCGTTGAACGGTTCGCCCGTGTCAGAATCTGCCTCGCAGATGTGTAATCCTTATTGAAAATAGCAAGCTTTCCCTTTGCATAGAGCTCGGGGGCAATATCTTCCGAATTGTTCACTATTTCCAGCTGCCGGATCCATTTTTCCGCTTTTTCGGTATCGTAAAACACATCAAGCGAGAGGTCAATCTGTTTGATGAGTACGTCATTCAGTCTGTCGTAACGCGGTGCTTCGCTGATAAGTTTTGCATTCAGATCATACGCTTCCCTGTAGAGATCCATCCGTTTCTGATACGTCTCGATGCTGTAATCCTGCGTAAAATCAGCCCAGTTGTAATAAACATCAGCGAGTTGCTGTCTTGACCGAAAGCGAATGGAGGTTGTGCCATTTTCAATGTAGTATTTGTAGCCTTCGGCAGCCAGTTCATACTCACGAAGAGAATTCAGCTGGCTTGCAACCGAGTAGAGGGAATAATTGAATCCATTGCTTCTGGTTTCGTATTGGCGCGCAACCACCAGTGCGCGTTGGTACTGTTCTGTTTCAAGAAGCATCCAGACTAAAAGCTGATGCAGCTGTGAGTAGGCCCCGTGATCCGTTTCGAGGCCGAGCAGATAGTCTTCGAGCTCTATTGCCGCGGTTTCATACATGCTGTTGTCGCGCATTCTCAAGAGCTGCTGCTGAACATATGTCATCTGATCGGGGGAGTTCGTAATCAGCTTAAAGTATTCGTTCATGGCTTCTGAAAACCGGCCCGACTGCATCAGTGAATTTGCAATCTCATTCATGAAAAGATTTTGGTTTCCCGAAAGTTCACGGGCTTTTCTGTAGAGACCAACAGCTGCAGTATATTCATTTCTGCTGATCATTGCCGAACCGACACTGTAATAGGTCTGGATTGAATTGCGGTTCTGGTCAACCACCTCAAGCCAGAGGTCGATGGCCTGGTCGCGTTCGCCCATCACATGGTAAATTTCTCCCAGCCGGATCATGGTTTGAGTGGGGGAGTGGCTGTTCTGTATCTGGTCTTTTGAAACACGGACTGCAGTATTAAAGTCTTTCGTGTTGACCAGCGTTTCCACGTACTTGTCATAGAAAATAAATGCGCCGCGATTTTCCAGGTGAAGCTGTTTGAAGATTGATTTGGCTTCTTCATACTTTTGCTGCTGCAGCAACCGGTTTGCCACCTGGAAGTTTGCGTCCTGCGATAATACAGCGGATGGGAAAAGAGCTAACCAGGCTATGGCCGCAATCAGTAACAGATAGTTAAATTTCATGACTGAATATACATAATTATCATTTTAATGCTGCCGGCTGAAAACTGACGCCGCCAGGTCCGGTTCAAAAGATTTTAACTGATGATAAAAACGGTTTACAGGGAATCCCACCACATTGTAATAATCACCTTCGATCTTTTCAACAAACAGGCATCCGAGATCATCCTGAATGCCGTAAGATCCGGCTTTATCGAGAGGGTTTGATTTTTCAACATAATGCTCTATCTCAAACCGGGATAATTTCGAAAACGAGACAATTGTCTTTTCAAAGAACGTTGCTTCTGCGGCGATCTTGCATTCAGAAGATGTTTTTAACAAAACAATTCCCGTATATACCATATGTGATTTCCCGGAGAGCTGTTGCAGCATTATTTTTGCATCTTCTGTTCCGGACGGTTTACCGATAATTTCATCGTCAAGAACCACGATTGTATCTGCAGCTATAAGCAGTGAATCCGGATGACGAACTGCTACTGAAGCTCCTTTCTTGTAAGCCAGGCCCGTTGCGATTTGTTCCGGCGACTGACCCGGTTCTACAATCTCATCTTCATCTGAGGGATCGACTGTAAAAGAAAAACCGAGTTGTTTTAAAAGGGATGATCGCCTGGGGCTGCCGGAAGCAAGAACAATTTTCATGCTATAAAATGTATGTTTTCATGTTTTTCAAAGTTATCATAATTGAATAACTTATTGAATCGTTTCAGAGTTGTAAGCAGCTGTCTGAACCTGCTATTTTAATTCGTACTGTTTTCATATTTTTATTTTGATTATATAGGAAACAGATAAAGAAGCAAAAAAATATTTAATAATAAGTCAGCAAAACATTATGCCATCAGGCCGAAGAAAAAAAAAGCAAAATAAAGAACCGATGTTGTTCAGCCCGCTGAATTACAGATTGCTGGGTGTGGGGGTTTTACTTGTGATCATCGGTTTTACAGCTATGTATATTGAAAACGAATTTAAAGGCTTTATCTCTCTCTACATTTCACCGATTATAATCATGGCCGGCTATATAACGGTCATTTTCGCGATTTTGAAAAAAGAATCATCTAACAATTCAAATGCAAGTCAAGCTGCTTCGTAATGCAGACCGTATTCTAAATTACCTGTTCGGTTTTTGCCTGGTACTCATTTTCGTGCTGGAAGCCAATAGCGACGATCATATTCGTATGCTGCTTGCGCTGGGTCTGTCTTTGATAATTGCAATCATCTCTTTTATCCTGAACTGGCTTACGTTAGATGGTATGCGATCGGCTGTGCTTTTTGGGACGGCTGTTTTGGGATCGGGTGGCTGGATGCCTGCTCTTGCCGTGCTGCTCTTTTTTTTAAGCAGCAGTTTTATATCAAGAAGAAGGGGAGATCAAAATGAAATTGCTGAGGCATTTCTCTCATCGCGTACCAAATTCAGACGAAATGGCTGGCAGGTATGGGCCAATGGCTTTTGGGTTGTTGCAATGCTTATCCTCTTTTTTCTGTTTGATGCAGAATTTTTACTGATTGCAGCCTACGGTGCTGTAGCTGCGGCTACCTCAGATACCTGGGCTACGGAGATTGGCTGCCGTAAACCGGGTAAAACCGTATTGATCACCTCTTTTAAAAAAACCGAACCGGGCACAGACGGAGGAATCAGCATGAAGGGAAGCGCCGCAGCTGTTGCCGGAGCCCTGTTTATTGCAGGATCGTTGTACCTGGTATCCTCCGGAGTAAATGAGCTCTTTGCCATCACGATTGCTATAAGCGGTTTGGCGGGGTGTATTGTGGATTCATACCTGGGGGCTATTTATCAGTCTGGCTCAGGCAGTGAAAAAGAAAATAACGAAGAAGTGACGGATGATTATCTCAACAGCATCATTAACTGGGTGGCAACGGGGTCAGCTGCGCTGCTTGCAATCATAATAACACAACTGATTACATATGAAATGGTATAAAAAACTGCACTGGCAAATTATCATCGGGATGGTTCTGGGCCTTATCTGGGGTCTTTTTTCAAGTGTGTCGGGACTCAATGAATTTACTTCCGATTATGTGAGGCCTTTCGGTACAATTTTTATCACCATGTTGAAACTGATTGCCGTACCGCTGGTTCTGGCGTCTCTTGTGGTGGGGATCAGCAGCCTGAATGATATGACAAAATTATCCCGCATGGGAGGTAAAACGGTTGGTATCTATATGGTGACTACCGTTTTTGCGATCACAATCGGCCTCACTATTGTAAATGTGGTGCAGCCGGGTTACTCACTGCCCGAAGATACCAGAGTAAGCCTGATGGAGAGTTACAGCGAAAACGTGGAAGACAGGGGAGAAGCCGCCGAGATGGTAACAGACCGAAATTTATTAGATTTTTTTGTTGATATAGTCCCCGAAAACTTTATCAATGCCGCATCGGATAACTCAAACATGCTTCAAATTGTGTTTGTTGCCATTCTGCTTGGTATCGGTATTATCAGCATCCCGATACAAAAGGGAGCTGTTCTGATCGATTTTTTCGATTCCCTGAACGAAGTGATCATCAAGATTGTGGATTTCATCATGAAAACAGCTCCCTATGGTGTTTTTGCACTGATGGCGGTGGTGATTGTTGATCTTGCAGGGGATGATCTGGGCCAGGCCCTGAATCTTTTGTGGGCATTGGGCTGGTACAGTTTTGCAGTTTTGCTTGGCCTGATACTGCATGTATTGCTGGTTTATTCAATACTTTTTAAAATATTCAGCAATATGAAACTGAAAGATTTTTTCAAAGCTATTCAGCCCGCCATACTTCTCGGTTTCAGTACAAGTTCAAGTGTTGCAACGCTGCCTGTTACCATGGAACGGGTTGAAAAAAACCTTGGAGTGGGAGATGAAGTATCAAGTTTTGTGCTGCCGGTCGGGGCAACAATCAATATGGACGGCACAAGTTTATATCAGGCAATTGCTGCTGTTTTCATTGCACAGGCAGTAGGTATCGATCTTACCATTGCCCAGCAGCTAACCATTGTTCTTACAGCTACGCTCGCCTCTATCGGTGCGGCAGGTGTGCCGGGGGCCGGAATAATCATGCTGGTTATTGTTCTCCAGGCCATTGAAGTTCCGATTGAGGGAATTGCTTTAATTCTGGGAGTGGACAGAATCCTGGATATGTGCAGAACAGCTGTAAATGTTACGGGTGATGCGGCCGTATCGGTGGCAGTTGCACATACGGAAGGACTGCTGGGTGATCTTCATTTTGACGATGAAGAGTAAACAAGGGTATGTGACTCAGAAAAGGAATTCAATTTTTAATAATGGGATTTTGTTCCAGGTACTGCAGGTATCGCTCCGGTAATTCAAAAGGGCGGACTGCAGGAATTGCCGGCAGGCGGGGTGTGCTGATTGAAGGGCGCTGCGGACGGAGCCCCGGATCCCACCGGAAATTATCAAGCCTTCTGTCAATGTGGGCCGGGTCTTCGGGAAAATATGTACCGTCGATGTTTCTTTTCGAAGTAAAATTATCTACGTCACCATCAAAAAAAGTGATTGTAGATGGCCCGTCTGAAAAGATTTCAATCAATCCGTCAGGCTCACCATTTTCATTTTTTTGATGAAAAATGATTCGTGTGTTATCGAATACCTCTATTCGTTCTATATCACCGTCGTCAAAAAAAGCATGCAGCGTATCACCGGTCATCTGGTTCAGCCTCTCCGTAACCGAATCTTGCCTTACAGCGATAGGATTTTGATAAGATTGCAGAAACTGAATATCATCATCTTCAAAGTGAGCTTCAATGTAGGGGCCTGTTAGCTGAATCCGTTTTTGCCATACAACCGGATTTCCCCGGATAAAAAATTGTTCGGTATCGTCCCTGAACCTGGCGGTATCACCGATTGCTGAAAACCGGGGAGACCAGATCTTTACGCCTTGAAATGCATCCAGCACCGATGCAGTGTCCGATTCAAAAACTTCAATCTTGCGGGCGATAATGTGAGTTGTATCGGTTTGTGATTCATTCATACGCATCATCCAGGCATTTCCGGTAAGCAGGCGGTACCCGGTGGAGTCAGCTTCGAGATAATTGCCGGAAAAGGTGACACCTTCCTCGAAATCATCCGCATACACCCGGCTGTAGAGTTTATAGAGATCGATTGAACGATTCATAAACATAGAGTCAGCTTCGAGGTACTGTGTTGAATCGGACAGCTGAACATTGCCTTTAAAAATGGCGCTGTCGATTTCCTGGTAGTAAAAACCTGAATCTGCCAGAAGGGCTCCGTCATCATCTTCGAACCGCACACTGCTGCGAAAGATGGCCAGATCTTCAGGCATGTCAAAATCGACGGATTCACTAAAAACAATATTCCGTTCCGATTGAATAATCACCCGGCCGCGGAACTCACTGAAGTCGGTTTCCATATTGTGCAGCAGAGAGTCCGCCCATATAATTTCTTCATCGGTTTCAATCTGGATATTAAAGGCCTGAAGAAATTCTCGTTCCTCAAACTGGTACAGGCTGTCAGCATCCATAATCATGCTTTCGGTTGTGATTCTTACATCACCCTTCAGAATCCTGACCGGCTCACCGTCAATAATTCCTCCCACGCCGCGGTCTGCTTTGATGATATCGATCCGGCTCTGAGCTGAGGCAGTATTACAAATGAAAAGTGCAGAAAAGAGCACAAATAAAATAAAAAATGTAAGTCGTGAATCTTTCAAATTTCGAAATTTGAACGTTAGGTAACGAAATCACAAATAATGTATAAACCAATGATCGTGAAAATAAGGTTTCCGGAAATGGAAATGAAGTCAATCCACGAGTAACCGGCCTCTTGGTTCTTCGATTGTGTACGTAGAGAGATCCGTTGTACCGTTAAATCCCCTGCCGGCAATGCTGTCGGAGGGCGTAACAATAATTACAAACTGCGGTGAAGATATATCATCGGAAAGCTGCGACCATTTCAGATATTCTGTGGATAGCCGACGCTCTTTGGCAGTATAAACTCTTACGGAATCATAGAGTTCAAATTCATTCTTACCGGCATGGTAAATCGCACGTTTACTCCAGGCTTCAGTTTCCCTGGTTCCTATACTGTCGTAGAGCTGAACATAAACAGGGCCTGTGATACGGGTTTCTTCACGATCTTTCTCCTGGATATTCAATGCATACGATCCCTTAATTGTAACCTGACGGTTCCCATCTTTCAGAATTGTAAGATCCACATCCCAGCTCTCTGTTGTGGTTAGCAGAGAGTCGTTCAGAGCAGTTTGAACCTGACTGTCATCAAACTCAGAAAGCTCGGTACAACCTCCCAGTAAAAGAATGGCGGCTGCTAAAAAAGGAAAAGAGTTTTTAGAAACAGCGGCTGTCATCTTTGGTACTCCATAAAATTATGCAAATCGATCATTTGAATGGTTGTAGTGTTAAGTCAAATATGAAATGTCGGTCGAAACCTGTCAGTTATGCCATCTTCTTTCAAAGTTAATGACGCTGACAGAAACCGGAAAAACGCCGGTATGCTGTCAGGTCTCAACCACCACTTTAATTTTGCCAGTACAGTAATATATAATCAACGCTTCGGAGTTGTGATATTGTATTTTGTAGTCCGTGTGTAAACCCGGCGGCTGTAAGAATGAGTTTAGCCGGAACCAGGTTTTCCGGCAGTTTGGCCATGTGTAATTTCACCATCCTGTTTTTCCGGAATTTATGTGCCAAAATAACGGTCACCGGCATCACCAAGGCCCGGAATTATGAAAGCATCATCATTCAGATGGTCATCAATGGCGGCTGTTATCACAGGAACATCCGGAAATTTTGAAGTTATTCGATTCAGTCCTTCAGGTGCTGAAATGAGTGATATAAACCGGATGTTGGTTGCCCCATGTTCTTTTACAAACGAGATGGCATCTTCGGCACTGCCGCCTGTAGCCAGCATCGGGTCTACCACAAGCACGAGGGATGATTCAAGCCCCGCAGGCATGTTGGAGTAGTAATCGACAGGTTTGTGAGTCTTTTCGTCCCTGTACATTCCCAGGTGCCCCACTTTTGCATCCGGCACAAAATCAATGATAGCGCTGACGAGGCTTAATCCGGCACGCAAAATGGGGACAATTACAATATCCATGTCAATATCATAACCGTCTGTTGCCTGAACCGGTGTATCAATGGTGATTTTTTTGAGAGGAATTTCTTTTAGTGAATAAAATGCAAGGATTGTGGCAATTCTTGCGATTGCTGCTCTGAAATCGGCTGTATTGGTTTTTTTATTGCGGACGATGGTCATATCCCTCGATACAATCGGGTGATCGATCACGGTTACCAGGTCAAGTTGTGAACTCATAATTAATTCCTATTCTGAATCCTTCATTCGTTTGAAATAATCATTCGTAGTAGCATAAACAACACCGGATAGTGCAAAGAGAGCAATCAGGTTTGGGAAAGTCATCAGGCCGAGTGCGATATCACCGATCGACCACACCACTTCAAGAGCCAGGATGGCACCCAGAAAGTGCATGACAATGTAAACATATTTATAGTATATGATCGACCTGTCGCCAAGAAGATATTGTATGGACCTGTCTCCGTAATAACTCCAGCTGATTGAAGTGGAGATTGCGAAAAGAAAAACACAGATGGTAACCAAATAACTGCCTCCGGGGAAGAAGGGTGACAGGCCTACTTCAAAAGCTTGTGACGTCAGCGGAGCACCATTATAAATGACATTCCCATAGACGGCACCGGTTGTTTCCCCGGTATTTTCGTGGGTGGCTGTGAAAGTGTCCATATTAATCCGACCTGAAAACAAGACAGACAGACCTGCATCGGTATAGAGCGTATCCACTGAGAAGTCGTTTCTAAGAAGTGAACCGTTTACAACAATACCATTTTCTACCTGAAGTGTGGCTGGTCCGGCTGCTGGCTCTTCAATTGTATATGCCATTTCGGGGGAGTTCAGGTTTACCGTAGAGGGATGTTTTGTATCCCAGACACCTGTGGCAATAATCACCAGCCCGGTGAAGGTGCAAACCATAATTGTGTCGATAAACGGTTCCAGCAGTGCAACTGCTCCTTCGCGAACCGGCTCCTCTGTTTTAGCAGCGCCGTGGGCAATTGGTGCAGATCCCTGGCCGGCTTCATTGGAAAACAGACCCCGCTTTATACCCCAGACCATAGTTGTCATAAATAATCCTGATCCCACACCATACGCCCCGGCTACAGGATCAAATGCATAACTGAAAATCAGAATCAATGAGGGGATCACCTGGTCATAATTGACAATCAGGATTACCAGTGCACCTAAAACGTAGAGGACAGCCATCAGAGGGGTGAGGCGGGCGGTAACATAGCCAATTCGTTTAATTCCGCCGATTATCACAATACCAACGAGTGATGCTGTTACCAATCCAGTGATCCACACAGGTATGGGAATAAAAAATGTATTTTCCATCACATCTGCCACCGTGTTCGCCTGGATGGCATTTCCGGTCAAAAATGAACAGATAACAGCAAGTGCGGCAAAAACTACGGCAAGCCATTTCCAGTTTTCACCCAAACCTTTTTCAATATAGTACATGGGTCCGCCGGATACGGATCCGTCTTTATTCTGGATCCTGTACTTGACAGCAAGGGTGCACTCCGAGTATTTGACGGCCATTCCAAAAAACGCAGTAATCCACATCCAGAAAAGTGCACCCGGGCCGCCATAGTGAATGGCTATGGCTACTCCCGCAATATTGCCGATACCAACCGTAGCAGAAAGAGCAGTAGAAAGTGCCTGGAAGTGATTGACATCTCCCGTGTCATCAGGATTGTCGTAAGTCCCCGTAACAACTTTAAAGCCATGGTTTAATTTTCTTAACTGTATAAAACCAAGCCTGAAGGTTATAAAGATGCCGTAACTGAGAAGCATTACAACCATTAAGGGGAGTATTTCCGGAGAGTTCCAGACAAGATTATTTAACCAGCTGACAACACGTTCAAATTGTTCCATGTAGAGATTTTGATACTTAGTTGATTTATAAGTACCGAATGTATAAAAGTTTTTGGAGAATTTTTAAAAAAGTATCGGTAAATCTGAACGAAATGATGTAAAATGTTCTTTCAACATATGTAAATCAAAAAAAATATTACATTGTAACTGTAAGTCAGATATTCAGTTACAATTTCAAATGTAAATTAATCTACGTAAAAAAACATGACAAAGGCTGATATTGTTGACATAATTTCTTCATCTACAGGACTTTCTAAAGTTGAAACGGATGCAGTGGTAAATGGTTTTATAGACACGGTTATCGATGCTATGAAGCGCGGAGATAATATTGAGCTCCGTGGATTCGGGAGTTTCAAAGTTGTAAAACGAGCGCAGCGTGTAGCACGAAATCCAAAAACGAACGAGGAAGTGATTGTACCCGAACAATATGTTCCCACTTTAAAAATCTCGAAGGATTTTAAGAAGAGTGTAAATGAGTCAATGAACGATTAACTCATTTAAAAATCGATTCCGATCGAGAACATGTGTATCTCATCACCACCAAATTTGGTGCGCTCGTAGGGCCATCCGACATCGTAGCGGAAGGGCAGTCCGAGCAGTATGGTTCTTAATCCGAAACCTGCTCCTATAATAATATCCCCATCTACAAACGTTGTTGGAATTCCTTGTCCTTCACCGTTCTCGATAACACTTCCGTCATTCGGATCAATAAATACTTCACGGGTTTTGGCAACCCGGAAATCCAGCGCGGCATCCCGCCTTAATTCCGTTTCAATTTCCCGGCCAGTTTGACGATTAAACACTGTTTGCGTAGTGCCGATTCCCCAGGCTGCCCCGGCGTCAATAAAAGCCACTCCTGTAGTGTTGAAAAGGGGAAGAAAAGGTATAGGGCCGGGCAGGAGTGCTGCGAAAAGCGGGAATCTGAACTCTGCGTTAAGCAATGTATATTTGTCACCAAATATTTTATTAAATTCATGGCCTCTCATGGGAGCTGTACGAACTGTAAAGAAGGTATTTGCCAGCTGATCTATGGGAATGTTTGTATCAGCAAATTGCGGATTGAGTACACCAAACATACCTCCTAACAGGTAGGTTTGAGAATCAGAGCCAAAGGAACCTGCTCCGGATGCGCGCAAGGCAATTGAATATCTTCTTCCAAGATTCAGGTATTGCCGGTAATCGCCCATAACAGAAATGAACTCAGGAGCTCCCGTTCCCAGAGCCGGACTCCCTGAGAGCTGAAACTTATACCGCGATCCGCCCTGAGGAGTGATGAAACCGGGAATGGTAAAGTCTCCGGTGAAGGTAGCGTTCGGGAATAAAAATTCAGAAGAATCATTGCTCAGGTTACTGTCAGTGAATCCCTGTACAGAACTGAAATCCCTGTTAATACCAATAAAACTCAATCCAAAGTCCACACGCTGAAATCTGTTCAGCGGATATTGTGCATCCACTCCGAGTCCAAAGGTGCGAAATCGTAAAAGCTCGCCAAAAAATGACTGAAAATTTTGTGACTGGTGAAAGAAAATTGCAGATAAGTTCATTCTGTTTTTGAGGTAAGCATACTGAAAACTGTAATCACTATTCCGAAGATCAAATTGCAAGTTGGATGCAATGGAAATTTGATGATCCCCCAACAAATCGGAGAAAGTGGTTACAAAGAAAGCCGATGTACCAAACCGGGTGTCGATTTGACCGGCACTGAATGTCAAATCAGGAGAGAACTGCAATCTGTAATCCTGGGGCTGGTACAGAAGGTCATCTGTCAGATTTTCATCAGGCTGAAATTGACGCGGATCATCTTTCAGTTCGATGGTTGTATCACTGACAACCGCTTCCCCGAATTCATAATTGCGAAAATCTATGTCTTCTGGTTTCTCCTGTTCTTCTTCCTGCTGATCTTCTTGTTCTTTTTCCTGACCTTCTTCCTCTTCTGTCTGTTCTTCTTTACTTTCATCCGGACGTGGTTCCATCTCTTGCGGATCCTGATCTAAAGGTGGTGCTTCGGTAAGCAGCTGTAATCTCTCTATACTTGCTATCACGTTTCCTTTTGGACGCGCATTCAGCATTTGCTGTACATATTCAATAGCAGGCACAAGGTCGCCGGGTGATTTCTCTTTTCTATCGTTTGCCCATTTATTTAGCCTCAATTCACCTTCAATTCGTTGCGAAAACGGTGATCTCATGAGATGAATGCCTCTGAATCCTTCATTAACCGCCATAAAAGCCAGGCGGCTGCCATCTGCAGAAATTGAAATCTGATTGACACCGGTCTGTACATTGGTCAGGGGATATGTGGTGCGGGTTTGTAAGTCATATTCATAAATATTCTGGATACCGCTTATATCCGAAATAAATACCATTCGCCCGGTAGTCGTTAATTTTGGCTGAATTTCATCTGCATTTGGTGTATTTGTTAATCTTGTAATGCGATTAGCATTCAACCGTATAGAATAGAGATCCTTTTGATAGCTTGATTGATGTTTCAGAATGGAGTATCCGGCAAGATGGTCATGAGGGGTTAGCTGATCACCTCTGTTCGAGATAAAATAGACTGTTTCAGAATCCTGGCCCCAGGCTGGTTCCTGGTCGGAATAGACATCACCGGTCAGATCTGTAAAATCGCCGGTTTCCAGGTTATAGACAAAAATATTTTGATACGGGCCCATGTTACCATCGAAAGCAATTTTCTTTCCATCGGGCGACCATGCAACGGATGTAATTCCATCCAGGCTTGGAAACCGGATCATCCTGGTCTCTTCCGTTTCATAATCTACGATAGCAAGATTATAAGCTCCTTTGGATTGCGCAGATAATGCAAGCTGGCTGCCATCAGGCGACCACGTCAGGTTTGGATTCAGGACGTTCAATTCCTCGAACATAGCACTGTCCTGACCCTTGATAAGGATTTTAAGCTCTTCACCCGTACTCACATTTGATACGGCAACATCAAATACTGCACCGCCGCCGCTTCGTCTGTTTGTAATATAGGCCACTCTGTCACCCGACGGAGTAATTGCAGGGCTTGCATTAAATGTGCTCCCGGATCGCCGTTTTGTAATCGGCGTGGAGAATGAGCTGAGGGTTTGCCGGCCTTCAATTTCAGGGAAATAGCGCTGTTTATAGAACTCTTGCCACCGGTTTGAAAGTTCTTCTATGCTCAGCCCGAGAGAGACGACGAAAGCCTGCCCAACATTCCGTGTGTTTTTGATACGCTGAAGAATTTCAGTTATTTTTGGCCGGCCGTACACCTCTTCAATAAAATTCCAGAATCCCTGTCCGCCGCGATAGGGCTGAACACGGGGCAGAGGAGGGAGGTTGTCATTGATAACCGCATCACGATACCAGGTATCTGTTTCTGTATCCCATCCCTGCGCCATATATTCTGCCAGCCCTTCTTCAAAGAAAAGAGGAAGCTGAAGCTGAATATTATTTTGAATAATGGACTGAACGGACCCGCCAAAATAAAAATCATTGACAACCGCATGCAAAAGCTCATGATGAAGAGTTCTTCTGAAATCGATATAATCACCCATGAAGGGCTGGGTCATCCTGTTCTTGAATTTATCGGTAACACCACCTATAAATTGTGTCTGTTCCACAGGCAGCCTCACAACATTCGTTTGCGCGAAATCACTGTGGGAGTCATAAATGATCACCGGTATCCGGTTAGTGAGATCATGATCAAATGTTTCAAGAAGTTGTTTCAGGCCTGATTCAAGTGATTCGGCCGTGAACTGGGCCAGGTGATAATTTTGAGAATCATAGTAGTAGATGTCAAAATGATCGGTTTCGATGAATCGCCAGTCGAACTGGTCATACTGTACCCTGTTTTTCCCGAAAAAGAAAAACTGGGCGTAGAGATGTTCCGCTAAAGCAGTACTCAAGAGAAATGTTGTAATCAGGAATACAAAAAACTTAAAATATTTCTGCATAGTAATTGAAATTAACTTAATCAGTATTTAGACAGTTTCAGGTCGATTTGGCGACGTTCCAGATTCGTATTAGTAACTTTTACCCTGATCTCGTCACCAAGGCGATACTGCTTTCCTTTGGACCTTCCGGTGAGGCAATGACGCTGCGGGTTGTAAACATAATAATCATCTTTTAAATCACTAACGCGGATCATGCCCTCACAGTGTATGTTTTTTATTTCAACATACAATCCGTTTTCTGTAACACCACTGATGATGCCGTCAAAATTTTCTCCCAAACGGTCAGACAGGAATTCGACCTGTTTCAACTTTACTGAGTCACGTTCAGCCTCAACTGCATAACGTTCGCGTTCACTGCAGTGTTCCCCCATTTCATTCAATTCATCGAATGTGTATTCTGTTCCGCCTTTATTATAGCGTTTCAGAAGCCGGTGAACAATTACGTCGGGATAACGCCGGATCGGACTGGTGAAGTGTGCATAATGAGAGAAGCCCAAGCCGAAATGGCCGATATTTTTGGGGCTGTACTCTGCTTTGGCCATGGATCTGAGCATTAAACCGTTAACGATACGTTCCAGGGAAGTTCCTTCAACGTCATTTAGGAGGTTGTTGAATATTGAAGCGTTTATGCCGGATTTAAGATCGAACTCAATGCCGAGCGGTTTCACATTTTCACGGATATTGTGAAGCTTTTCGAGGTCGGGCTGGCCGTGAACACGGTAGAAAAAAGGATGGTCATTTTTAGATGCCTTTTTCCCTTTGGAACTGCGCAGGGAATCAACATGTAAAGCTACCGTTTTATTTGCCATCAGCATGCATTCTTCAATTAATTTATGGGCAAAAAGCCTCTCTTTAATCACAACATCCACCGGTTTGCCGTTATCATCGAGTACAAATTTTGGTTCGGGAGTTTCAAAGTTAATTGAGCCTTCCCGGAACCTCTTATCCATCAGTATATGAGCAAGTTTTTCCAAAATCTTCAACTCTTTGTAAAATTCGTGCTCTTTTTTTTCATCGAGGATATCCTGTACTTCATCGTAGACAAAGCGCTCTTTTGAATGGATAATTGTCTCTTCAATGCTGTAATCAATCAGCTTGCCTTTGGAGTCTAACTCCATAAAGCAGCTGTAGCAGAGTTTATCTTCCCGTGGCCGGAGGCTGCAGAGACCATTACTCAACCGTTCAGGCATCATGGGAATAACCCGGTCAACCAGGTATACACTTGTTCCGCGGTTGTAGGCCTCTTTATCAAGAACTGAACTCCGCGGCATATAGTGAGTTACATCTGCAATGTGCACACCGAGATAGTAGTTGCCGTTATCAAGCATTTTTATACTCAATCCGTCATCAAAATCCTTTGCATCTGCCGGATCGATGGTGAAGACAACTTCATTCCGCATATCTTTTCTTTTGCTGACTTCCGCATCCGAGATCGTTTCATTAATCGAATCTGCAAATTTTTCAACCTCTGCGGGAAAAGCGGCTTCGAACTGCTTTTCCGCGAGGATGGATAAAATATTTGCTTCATTACTTCCGGCGGGCCCAAATGATTTTTCGATGCTTGCCTGGGGAAACCCTCGCTCATCTTCCCAGTTACGTAATCTGAATGTAACTTTATCACCGGGATTTGCACCATGAAGGTCTGATTCGGAAATAAAAAAATCGGTTCTTGCAGATCTGTGATCCGGTTTTATCAAATAGGTATTTTTAGCCGGTGATTCAAGAGTCCCGACAAAAAGCTGATTTGCCCGCTTTATTATCTCTTCAATTTTACCTTTGGGCTTACTGCTTCTGCGCTGATAGCCTATCAGCTTCACTTTCACAATATCTCCGTGAAGGGCAGTACCCATGTGTTCTTTTTTAATTTTTATATCCTGGTCCCTCTCTTCAACCATTACATAACCATCGCCGCGTGCCGTTACGTCGAGCTCGCCAATAGCAGTGCTTTCGTCTTTTGCCGAGAGCTCATTAAATCTAACAAGGTTTCCCTGGGATACCAGAACGTGATTCTTCTGTTTTAACCGGTTTAGCGATTTCCGGAATTTCTGGTGACTTTTTTTACTTTTTACGTCAAGAGCATCTTCAAGAAGAGGGATGGGAATAGATGCATCAGGATAGGATTTTAAAATTTCTAAAATTTTATTTTCGTACGATGAAAGTGAATTATTTGACATAGTTGTTTTTAAGAGAATAAATTTATTTGTAGTTAAAATTATTGAATAAAGTGATAAGAACTAAAATTTTTTTTAAAGTTTACAGGTTCGGGATATCATTACCTGAAGAGGAGTTTTCATCATCCACATCATTTTCTAACTCTTCCTCATTTTCTTTAGTGGCAAAAACCTGTCTGAATGGTTTCGAAAATCTCCTTGCGATCTCCTGCCAGGTGTTATACTGAAACTGTGCTTCAACACCGATTCCGTTCATTTCCTGAGACTGACCTGTAGTTGTACCTCTTGTTACTGTAAGCGTGGGATCCTGCCTGTGGAATGCGGTTACCGAAAAGATCCGGTTGATACGATAGGTAGCTCCGAGATCGCCGATGTCGCTTTGCGCACCTGTTATCTGGCCTTCGCGGCGCAGTACAATGCGGTCGTTGTAAAGGCGAAGTGCAACTCCCAGGTCCACTTCATTAAAGGCATTCAGATTTACGTCAACATCAAATGTAACATCACTGCTCAATAATGAATTTATCTGGTTGGATAACAGTGGATTGATTACCTGGCTGCTGAGAAGGGGATTTACAACCATCGCGGTGCCTGTTAGCTGATCTCCGAAACCTCTGCTGCCTTCGCCTTGCGACTGGGCAAGCGGAATAAAGTTTCCGGTAAGCAGAATACTGGTTGCCTGGATCAGTTTATCATCTTCATTTTGATTCAAATTGTTAATTTGAGTGGATAGTGTCGGATCCAGGGTGCCTTCAATCCCGGTCGGAACCCTGAAGAAAAATTCATTTTCAACCTGGCTTACAGTTCCCCCGATCCCCAGAACGAGTTCCACCGGCACCCGCTGGCCGGTACCCGGTTCAGTTGAGCCCCCGCCTGAGGCAGCGAGGAGTGTTGAAATGTCGGGCCGTGCCCTGAATATGGCATTTAGATTGAGCCTTGCATCCGTTGGCTCTCCTTCCCACAAAATGGTTCCCCCTTCTTCGAGATTAAACCTCCGGGTGAAAATATCACCACTCACAAACTGATAATCTCCGCCCTGAATGCTAAATCGTCCAAACATACTTACGGTCTGGTCTTCGAGCAGTAAACGGATCTGCCCGGTGCCATTGGCATTCAGCACTTCATTGGTCACCCGGTCAAAAATCAGCTGAAAGTTTACCTGATTTTCCGCAGTGAACTGAAGGTCAAGGGTAAACCTCTCAAGGAATGTCAGTTCAGCCAGGTCTCCCTCCTCATCATCAACTCCATTTCCGTTTTCATCCCCCCCGGTATCAGTTTTCCAGATCTCATCAAGGTCAAACGAATCAACAAATTGAATAAATCTCCTGCTCTCTTCTACTTCCGTTTCTTCTTCCAGCGGAATGGAAAACCTGGATTCGGGTGAAATCCGGATTGGTGTTATGGTCCGCAGGAGAGGGCTGAAGTTCGTGCCCGAAAGACGAATCTGGCCTGAACCGTAGAGACTTGCAAAAAACGGGATATCAGGATCAAAAGGGTTATTCATAAAGTGAAGATTTTGCAAATCAAGCGACAGATCGAGATATGTTGTGGGCTGAAAATTGTTTAGATCCACAATTCCGTTCACGATTCCCGTGCCGCCTCTCGAATCGGTCAGCTGAAGATCATCTAATATTAAACCATCCGTACTGTTAAAATTCAGATCCCCGTTCAGAGTATATTCCGTATTTACAAAAACAGGCCTTGCATAGACATCCCTGACAACTGCATCCAGGTTAAAAGCAATCTTATCGAGATTGCCTGAAACGGTTCCTTTGCCTGTTGCCCTGCCTTCCATTTCCTCAATGATATTGGGTATAATCACCGAAAGAATCCACATATCAATTTCATTCAGGTCTACATCGAAAGAGAAGAGATCCTGCTCCGACTCTTGTGCATCAGGGATTTTCAGATAACCGTTTAAACGAATATCCTGGCCAATACTGTCATTTTCTGCGTAGTATCTTCTATATTTTTTTGGATCAGTTACGATACTGATATTTGTATCAAACTGCTCCAGTTCGCTGTTAAGCCGGCTTCTCAGATTTACATCACCAATTGTTCTGTTATTGATCATTACCTGGTTGATACCAAGATTTCCCTGGATGGCGGGCGTAGTGGTCAGAGACCGGGTAACAAAATTCCCATTCATATTACCGGAAAAAGAGACGCGCCCGCCAATCAATTCGGAGATTCTTCCGAGGTTCAGGTTTTCCACATTGTAGAGAAGTGAATCGCCGGGTTCTTCACTGAGTACGCCATTGATTTCAACAATCTCGGCCCCGCTTCTGAATCTCAGGTTATCAAACTGGATTGCATCTCGTCTCAGTAATCCTATTTTGGGTGTGCCGTCTGTGGTCCATGAATAGGTATCACTTCCCATTGAAAAATCCTCCAGGCTTAATTCTACACGATCGGTCTGAAGTGAAAGTAATAAAGTCGATTCCAGGTTCAGGTTTTCCAAAATTTGGTTTACCGACTGGGTAATCATGAGGCTGTCTTCCCTCATTGAGAGGTTTAAAATAGCCCGGGCAGATGAAATTTCGTTGATGGTCAGGCTTGAAGAGTTTACCTGCAAATCAATGGTACTGTACTCCCTGAGCGGTTCAGAGAACCGGAAACTGGAAGTGAAACTCGCCTGTACCGTATCAGCCGAAATATTATTGAATGAAAACAGGGGATCAGAAGTATTTGCAGTAAAAAGAAGCCTTTCCGGAGTTGCATTGAGATTGGCGTTAATGCGTGCATTGCTTCTCAATTCGGGAAAGGATTGGATATATTTTTTCAGAAGTTCAATTCTCTTAATTTCACCCGTAACAGTTAAGTCGAGCTTTGGCTCTTCACCTTCTGCAAAAGGAGACTCATAATCGATGGAATCAGCTTGCGTCTCCAGAAGTATCTCTGAACGAATACGCTCACTTAAATATCTGCGCCAGTGCCGGCTCATTTTTTGAATCAGGCCGGGCTCGATGTTTCCATTCACCTGTCCGTCAAAAAAACTGCTGGTGAGTCTCAGCGAACGTGTTGAATTATAGGGTTCATCAATATCTGCAAATAACTGGTGGGGCTGTAGTGTGTCACCGTCAACTACAGCCCGGCTTACTTCAAAACTGATCCTGCCGTGGAGATCTTCAAGTCCGGAAGCTTTGAACCCGGTTGAAAATTCCATTGAAAAGTCTGTAAATGCAAAATCAGGCTGCTGAAACAGGTGCTGTAAGTTCATGTTTTTCACTTCAGCATCGAGCACGATATCGTGAATGTCATCTTGCCTGGAATAACTGCCGCTGACAGTTAATTCAGAGTCATTTTCTGTCAGGCTAGTATTATGAGTCAGTTTTCCGTCACGAAACAAAAACTGTAAATTTCCTTCCGAAACGGACAAGTGGTTTGCAAAACTGCTGTCAATATCAATACTCGCTGAAAATTCAGCGTCTGAAAGATCGTAACCGGATCCCTCTGCATTCATATTCCAGTTCAGATTGCTTTCTGAGATCAAATCCGGAAACAGCGGGCCAAGATTAACTGAATCTGCCTGCATTTGAAAATTGTATGCTTTTGAATTATTGAACTGAAACCTGGAAATCATCCTTAAAGAGCCATTATTTGTTTCCAGGCTTAGTTCGGGACGTATGTGGTTCAATGATCCGACCACAGAACCCCGCAAGATGGACTGGTGATACGATTCGGTATCAAACTGATGGTTCAGACGTTTGCTGATAATGTTCAGTTCATCTGTTGCAAGCACAAGATTTTCAATCTGGGCAAGATATCTGAAATCAGGTGAATTCAGGTCCTGTAGAATGCCGGACATTTGCACCGAACTTTCACCGGTTACCATCAGGAGCCTGTCAACATACATGGTATCCATCGTACCCTCGAAAGCCGTTTCCATGAAAACAGATTCACTCAAATCCGGAAACCCGGGAATCAGCTCCCGTAAACTTTCGGGGTTTGCTGAAAATTCACTGATATCGAACCGGTAATTAGCATCTCTCAGTTTTTCATTTAAGTCATCACTCAGGATATCTACAGGAAAAATTTCAAAATCAAATGAGGTTGTAAACTGAGCAGTTGAAATTGTAAACCGGTTTAGTTCAAAAAACTGATCATCACTAAAAACCTGGCCGGATAAGAGAAGATTCTGAACCGGAGTATCGGCGAGTGTTGCACGAAACTGGTCAATTTCCAAAAAACGCTGCTCCTCATTGTATTCTAAAAAAAATGAACTGTTAACCTCATCTACTGTGAAAGGGGGTGAAAGGTTTAAATCGTCGAATACTGCAGGCAGGTCGGTGACACGAATTTCACCGTCCGAAATTGTGAGTGACGGCGCAAAAATGGCATAGCTCTGAAGCCAGGCGGGAAACTCTTCCGGTTCTTGCTGCGGTTCATTTTTTGTCCGCACGGCAAAAAGTTCTGAAACAGTAAACTGACCGGTTGCGGGATTCCGGATAATCTTTAAGCCGGGGTTTGAAAGATCAAACCCGGAGATGGATAATTGTCTTCTCAAGAGGTCCCAGGCATTGATATTAATGGATATCTCATCCAGGGAGAGTACTGCGTCTGATGTGTCGGCAGGGGCAGAAAAACGGGGCTGGTGCAGAGTGGCATGAAAGGGTAAAAAACCTGTGATAGATTCGATCGTAAGTGTACCCTCAAAATTGTTATTAAACAATTCAGTTAATTCACCCGAAATGTACTTTTTAGATACCGGCAGCTGCAATGCCCCGAGAATAAGAGTTAATATAATCAATACTGCAACAGTGATGATGCCTGCCGAGTAGAGCAGAAAACTCCATATTTTATATAGCCAGCGTAAAAAAAGCATCTGTTACTTCTGTTTCAGTTTCCCGGATTTATTTACCGTTTGCAATGCATAATTCCAGGCATCCTGCAGCAAATCGTTATCATCTGTTTCATGTATAAATGGCTTCTGCCAGTCTTTTAAAAGAACCAGCCTGTGATTTGCACCGGTCTTCTTTTTGTCTGTGCTCATATTTTTGATCAGCTGCTTAATGGGGAAGGAGTAAATTACCTGATTAAGACTGTATAACGTGGCAAATCTTTCTAAACGTATCTCATTAAGATCAGATCCTGTTCTATTCGATGCATGCAGGGCTGCAAGCATTCCGGTAAAAACAGCTTCACCGTGAGAGACTTTCTGGTAGCCGGCTTCCTTTTCAAGTGCATGGGCAAATGTATGGCCAAAATTTAAGTAAGCCCTGATTCCTTTTTCAAGTTCATCTTCCGCAACAATGCCGGCTTTCACACGAATACATTTTTCAATCAGCAATTCAATACCGGGATGGTTCCGGTAGTCAGCATTGCGATTCAAAAAAAAGTTTGTGTCACTAAAAATTTCGTCATTGCGGATAGCTGCATATTTGAGGATTTCACTGAGTCCGTTAATCCACTCTTTATCCGGCAGTGTAGACAAAAAATCCGTATCTGCAATTACGGCAGATGGCTGATAGAATGATCCCACAAGGTTTTTCCCAATGGAATGGTTAATGCCGGTTTTGCCCCCGATGGAACTGTCGACCATTGCAAGAAGGGTGGTAGGGATGTGAAAAAGAGGAATTCCCCTAAGAACTGTAGCTGCTGCAAATCCGGCAACATCTCCGGTTACACCGCCGCCGATAGCAATCAGCGGAGAGTTTCGTTTTATCTGATGTTCCAGAAGGAAATCAATGATTTTTTGCCACTCCGCAAACGACTTGCTTTGTTCTCCTTCCGGAAGCAGGTATTTCGAGTAGGGAACATTAAAGTTTTGCAGGGTATTTTCAATGCGCTCCCTGTGAAGATTGTAAACGTTTTTATCGATAACCAGGAAAAGCCGTCTGGCCTTCGATGAGCTCAATCTCTTTTCCAAAAAATCACTGAAAATACCACTTCCTATCTGAGCGGGGTAAGACCCGGCGTTAGTAGTAACTTTTACGTTACGATTCATAAATTTTCAGTTTTTTAATAATTTCTTCTGCTGTTTCATCGGGAGTTTTATTGCCGGTATTAAGAGTGACATGGGCCTGCTGATACAAGGGCATTCTCTTTTTTAATAAATCTGATATACGCTGATCAAGGCTGTTGTCACCACGCTTCAGCATGGGCCTGTCTTCTGCAGATTGCAGCCGTTCTAAAAGTACGGATTGAGGAGGATTCAAAAAAATGAGCCAGCCTGATATTTTTATGTGATCCACAATCTGCTGATTCTGCAGCGACCCGCCGCCGAGTGATATCACGTGCACTCTGTTTTCTTCAGAAATTTTTCTTATTGTATCCCATTCCGCCCGGCGAAAAAAGGCTTCCCCTTTCTCTTCAAAAATGCGACTGACCGGCATGTTAAGCTCCTCTTCAATCACATCATCCACATCAGTAAAATCAGTATCCAGTTTCCGGGCCAGAACCCTGCCGGTGGCAGATTTTCCGGAGCCCATCATGCCGCACAGCCAGACCGGTTTTTTTAGAGAAAACTCATTCATTGCACATCTTTTCTGGGTTGTACCATTTCAACATTTTCTTTTTGAACCGTAACAGATCCGTCAGGAGCCCCTTTGGGTTTATTGATATATTTTCTTTTTGTATAGATGACCGGGGCAAGGCCCGAGCCCCTGGCTTTTGAATGCCATGCTGCAAGTGATGCAGCTTTTAAAATAGTGGATTTCTGAGGCATATTCTTGTTGTTTTCCATTCTTATCACCACGTGGGAACCGCCCACTCCGCGTGCGTGAAGCCAGATATCTTCTTTATGCGCCATAGAGGTTAGTTTGTCGTTGCTGCGTGCATTTTTTCCGATCCAGACCTCATAGTTATCAATCGTTGTTCTGCGAAACGGAAGCTGCTCACGTTCCTGCTTCTGAGAAAAAAGGTTCAGCTTTTGAAGCTGCCCGCTGTGTTCTTTTTCCCAATCTTCAAGATCATACAGATTATCAACATTTTGCAGTGACTCATTAAGATTCTTCAGCTCCTGCAACTCTTTTATAATCTGTTGTTCTCTCTTTTTTGATTCTTCCACACGTTTTCTTGCTTTCGACGCTTTTTCGTAATAATTCTGAGCATTTTCGGCAATAGATAACTCCGGCTTCAGTGAGATTTTTTTTGGTTTGTTATTGTCATAGAAATCTCGGAGTGTGATTGAGTCACTGTAAGTATCATTTTCCATATGCGCATTTGCCATCAGGATGTGGCCGGTATTCTCATACTCATCAGCACGCTCCAGCGCTTTATCAGCTCCTTCCAGTTGCTGAACGGTTTTTTCATGTTGATTGATTCGTTTTTCGATAAGCGGCTCAGTTTTTTGCAGCCTGGCCGAAAGCCGGCGTTCGTGAGATGTGCGATAGTATACATATTGAACGGCATCATTGATGTTATCAAATACTTTTTTCTCCGGAAGGGGCAGCAGTCCGGATGGAATCAGACACAAGTTACCACTTTCGAGTACTCTGAATTCAGCCCTGTTCCTCATGGCATCGGAAAGAGTGGTAATTACGGATTTGATTTTTTCAGTGTCGGCGGTATCGAGCCGGTAGTGATTTTTAACGGGTTTTATCAGATGCCGGGGAAAGGCAGGATCTGTTTTGATGACAGCCTGCTTTACACTCTTGTACGTTTCGACCGATTTTGGCGGCTGCGGCGGCCGCGGTTTGGGTGCCGGGGTGCCAATCATTTCGTCAGGATTTTTGAAAGCGTCCTGAATTACTCCGTTTTTTATGTGATACAGGTTTGGCTTATTTCCAAAGAGCTGAAACAGAAGGATGTGGCCGTTATCAAAATGGAGCCTGATAAAGCGATCCTGTTCCGGCATGGTCACATTTATAACATTAAAATCATATAACGATTCAAAAAATGTAACTACGTTGCTTTTCTTGGGAGATTTGTATTTGTTAGAGAAAAGCGCTGTTTCCTGCGCATTTGCGCTGAAAATAAGCCGGAACGTTTCCCGGTCATTATCAAAATATCCTTCCCACACATTGCGGTGCGGGGAGTAAGCTGAGATGAAGCGGGAAGAAGAAAACTTGTTTTTTAAATGTTTGCTTACATATATTAGCGTATAAAAATTGTTCATATATATCTATTCAAGTCAAAGCGTAAAAATTATTAATCTTTTAGAGATCTGAGCTAAGATTTATGCAATATCCGATTTTTCAATCAGTAACTAACAAAATAAACGGCTCGCTAACCAAGAAAAATATAAATGTAAGTAAATTTAAGACGTGGGAAGAGACAAAAATTAACGCAACCGGCCTCGAAGTAATGATTGATCTTGATGGCAGTTCTCATTACCTGGATTCACTTTCATTAAATATGGACTGGGATAAATTCAGAGAAGCTGAACTTGCATCCCGGTTAACCGGTACCGACGGCCATCCCCTGATAAAACTAAAGAAAAAGATGGATGGAATGCAGATCCAGCCCATGATCGATATTGAAGTAACGTGGTATTTCAATATCAACAGATCCCAGCCCGATGGCTCCAATGAGGATGCCAATTACAGGATTGAAGCAGCAAGCGAGTGGATGGATAAACTGAGCAAGAAGGTAAATGAACTTCTCACCAGTGATGAAATTATAACCCGGTGGCATATTGAAGTAGACGGAGATGAAAAAGGCCGGTACCTGACTGCCATAAACCTGATTTCCTATTTTCAATATTCCCTTGGAGACTTGAAAAGCCTGAATGGGGTTCATGAATTTGTGGAAAGAAAACTGATGCATTTGCTTTTTATCGCGAACAAAATTATTCGTATTGCAGACGATATCATCGAAATAAAAGCTGCCTGATACAAAAAAAAGGACACATCCCGGATGTGTCCTTTTAGAGAAAGTGATAAATACTAAATTACTTTTTCTTCTTATGCCTGTTCTTTCTGAGCCGCTTCTTCCTTTTGTGTTTTGCTATTTTTGATCGCTTTCTTTTCTTTCCGCTTGGCATAAATAATCACCTGTATTGGTTAAATAAATTCTGATTTCTATGTAATGATTGTATAATTATAAAATGATGAAGGATTAATCTGATTTTTATAAGACTTATAAAATACAAAAAGTTTTTGAGATTTATCAACAAGTCCTTTCTCTAAATATTCTATCTGTACAATTTTTCACAAACCGCCGCTTGCAAACTGCATCAGGTAGGTGCAGACCATTGCAGCATACGTGCCCAGAGCATAGCCGAACACAGCCAGCAGCACGCCAACCGGGGCAAGCGCAGGATGGAAAGCTGATGCGACAATGGGAGCAGATGCTGCACCGCCAATATTTGCCTGCGAACCTACGGCAGTGAAAAAGAACGGGGCTTTAATGAAATACCCAACTGAAAGAAGGATCGTTACATGAATCAGGATCCAGATAATCCCGATTACAAAAAAACCGGGGCTGTCGAAGATGGCAAGCACATTCATCTGCATCCCGATGGTCATGACCAGGACGTAGAGAAAAAGCGACCCGACTTTTGAAGCACCGGCACCTTCCAGTTTACTGTATTTTGTAAATGAGAGAATCAATCCGCCGGTTGTGGCGATAACGATGATCCAGAAGAACGCAGAGTTCAGGCTCAGATCTCTCAGTGCGGGTGCGTTTGCATCAATCCAGGGCGCAATAAAATCAGCACCCAGGTGGCCGATTCCGGTAACCACAAAAGCAACAGCAACTATTTTTGTTATGTCAGTCAAAGTTGGGATTTTAGCAATGCTGTCCCGGTATGATTCGATCTTATCCCGCAGTTCATTAATTGCGGTAGAATCCGCCTTAAACCACTTGTCAATTTTGTCTGACATACCGGCGCCATAGAGCAGAAAGGCCAGCCAGAGATTTGCAACCAGAATATCAACGGTTACCATGGCGGAAAAGAGATCGGCACTGGGCTGAAAGATCTCGAACATGGCGGTCTGATTTGCGCCGCCGCCGATCCAGCTGCCTGCTACAGTTGAAAGTCCCCGCCAGATTGCATCAGGACCGGCACCACCGATCACATCGGGTGATACGGCAGATACTATTAAAATGGCAATTGGGCCTCCGATAACGATCCCGGTTGTTGCGGCAAGAAACATAATAACAGCCTTAGGCCCCAGGTTCATAATTCCCTTTATATCAATACTCAGAGTGAGAAGAACAAGGCTGGCAGGCAGAAGATAACGGGATGCAACAAAATAGAGATTTGAAACATCTCCGGATATAATACCAAGTGAATTGTAAATGGAAGGTATGAAATAGCAGAGAAGAAGGGAGGGGATAAACGTATAAAACTTTTCCCAGAATGGATGTTTACTGGATGCAGTTACAAAAATAGCTGCAAGAGTTGCAAGCAGCAATCCGAGTACAACAGCATCGTTGGTGATTAGTGGTGCGGATGGATCCATTGAGCAATTTGCTAATTGATTTAAATTTCAGGTTGTATTTATTGAAAGAAAAGACCAATTGCAACAATCAATTCTGCCGGTTGTATTGAAATTTTGAAGTTCATGACAGATAAAAATCTGAATTCTCCGGTAAATTAGATCTTATTCTGATTCAGATCTCATATTTGTTATATTTACACCGTACCATTCACAGCGATTTCCCGGGCAATTTCGGGAAACAGGATAAATATAAAAGTGAAGATCAGACAGTACCCAGAATTTCATAAACAACAGGAATGCCGGATTTAATAAAAGTAGCAAAGTTTGGTGGAACCAGCATGGCCGATCGTGATGCAATGATGAGATGTGCATCAATTATTGGAAAAGATCCCGATAAAAAAATTATTGTCGTAAGTGCCACTGCCGGTACTACAAACCTGCTAACAGGAATCATGAAAACAGATCATCCGGATGAGAGGAATGTATTTCTTACACAGATCCGGGACAAACACGATTCCATCCTGAAAAAGATTAAGGATCTGTCCGGATTGGAGGCAGTTGTGAAGGAACTCTACAAAGAATTAGACGAAATTGCATCCACAGAAGGATTTCTCTCCCCAAAACAGAAAGATCAGCTTTTATCGATTGGCGAGAGACTTTCATCTGCCATTTTTGTTCAGGTTCTGAACGAAGCGGGGATTGATACTGAGTGGTTTGATGCGCGCAGCGTTGTAAAGACTGATAATCACTACAACCAGGCGGAACCCGATATTGAAGCTATGCGCAAGGCCTGTGAAAAAAGTCTCGGATTCGCTGTGAAAGAGAGCCGAATTGTAACACAGGGTTTTATCGGATCAGACCCGGAAGGGGTAACAACCACACTTGGCAGGGGCGGCAGCGATTATTCTGCAGCATTGATAGCCGAAGGAATTCACGCAGATGTTCTTGAAATATGGACGGACGTTACCGCTGTTTACACGACAGACCCGAGAATGGTGCCCGATGCGAGGCCCATCACCGAAATCAGTTTCAATGAAGCGGCCGAGCTCTCCGTATTCGGGGCAAAAGTACTGCATCCGGCCACACTGAAGCCTGCTATCCGCAAAAATATAAAAGTTTATGTAGGGTCAAGTATTCAGCCGTCACAACCCGGAACCTGGATTGTAAAAAATACGAAAGAGAAACCGGCCATTCGTGCCATCAGTGTCAGAAGAAATCAAACCCTTTTAACCGTGCACAGCCTTGATATGCTTCACCGTCACGGTTTTCTGGCTCAGCTTTTTCATATTCTGGCTAAATATAAAATCAGTGTGGACCTGGTTACCACCAGTGAAGTGAGTGTCTCCCTGACACTTGATACCGACATCATGGCGCCCGGCCGGAACCATCTGAATGATCGGATTATTGATGAACTCTCGGAATTTTCTGAAGTCAAAATCGAGCGCGATTTGTCTCTGATTGCACTTGTGGGAAATAACCTTCATACCACATCGGGCCTGAGCGGCCCTGTTTTCAGTGCACTTGAAGATGTTAATGTTCGCCTGATTTGTCATGGCGCAAGCCAGCACAATCTCTGTTTTTTGGTTGATGAAAAGAAGGCACAGGAAGTGGTTTCAATTTTGCATAAAAAATTCATTGGAAATACCCCGGAAAAGGTGAAAACGTCATGAAGATAGCTGTTGTTGGCACCGGTAAGACCGGCGGAAAAGTTGCAGAAATTCTTGATAAGGATGCGGTTGTTTTCAATACATCGAATCCGGTAACTGCAGAGAAACTGAAAAAATGTGATGCCGCTATTATTTTTGTTCCGGGCGATGCTGCCGGCTCCGTTATCGGCGAGGTTCTGGAGAGCGGAATACCGGCAGTTTGGGGAACTACCGGGTATGAATGGCCCGAAGACCTGGATAAATTGATAAAAGAGAATAAGACAAGCTGGATTATAGGCTCCAATTTCAGCATGGGGATGAACCTGGTTCGAAAAGCCATTGAGCTTCTTTCGAAAGAGTCGGAAAAACTCATTAACCCGGACTATCATATCCATGAAGTTCATCATACCCATAAAAAGGATTCGCCGAGCGGCACAGCACTATCCTGGAAAGAGTGGCTGGGCAGGGATGTAAAAATTAGCTCCGAGAGAAAAGGAGATATCAAAGGCATCCATACACTTGAAATCCGTACAGAAAATGAATTAATTCAGTTAAAACACGAAGCCCTTGACAGGGCACTTTTTGCGGAGGGAGCAATCTGGAGCGCAAAGCAACTGCTCTCTGAAAATCATTTTGAACCGGGACTCTACTCATTTTCAGAAATTTTCGATAAACAGTGAAACACAAAAGCAGTATTACAAAAAATGCAGAATAGAAAACTCTGGACAGCCCTCGTTACTCCAATGAAAATGGACGGATCTGTTGATTTTGAAGATCTTGAATTTCTTGCGGGAAAGCAGGAGGAAGCCGGAAACGGAATTTTATTGATCGGAAGTACCGGTGAGGGGCTTGCCCTGGATCATGAGGAGAAACTCTCAGTGGTTCAGCATCTGTCCGAAGTGAGGCCCGGTGTTCCGTTGATGGCAGGAGTCGGCGGATTCAATCTCAGAAATCAGACAGAATGGATCAAAAAATGCAACGATTTAAACATAGATTCTTTTTTGTTGATAACGCCGCTATATGCAAAGCCGGGGATAAAAGGACAGATTGAATGGTTCAGGTCTCTGATGGATGCAGCTGAGAAGCCTTGCATGCTCTACAATATTCCTTCAAGAACCGGTTCGGTACTACATCCGGATGTACTTAAAGGAGTGATGGATCATGAAAATTTTTGGGCAGTAAAAGAAGCCAGCGGCAGTATCACAGATTATGAAAACTTCAGATTACAGTGTCCGGACGTTCCGTTATTTAGCGGAGATGACGGCCTGCTGCCATATTTTTCAGTTGCCGGCTGCCAGGGGTTGGTCTCTGTTTCTGCAAACGTATGGCCTGCTGCCACTAAACTCTATACGGAGATGTGCCTCCAAAAAAAAACCGGCACGTTGTTTCCGGTCTGGCAGAAAGCCGTAAAAACGATGTTCTCATCGCCGAATCCCATTCCGGCCAAGATATTGCTTGCGCACAAAAAGTGGATAAAAACAGATACCTTGCGGGCACCTCTTGTGGCAGCTGAAATGAGCAACATAGAACCGCTGTTGCATGCAGATAGGGATATTTCGGACTGGTACAACAAAAACAGATAACCAAACAGATAATCAGCACAGATGGATTGGAAACGTATACTGGATGAACTTGAAACAGGAAAAATCAGGGCGGCTGAACCCGACGGGGATAGCTGGAGTGCGAATATCAAAGTAAAGGAAGGTATTCTGGCTGCATTTAAAGCGGGCGAGAATGTTTCTTACAACGGCATTTACGATGGTTTTGTTGACAAACACAATTTGCCGCCACGGCAATATCAGCCGGTAGACGGAGTTAGAATGGTACCAGGAGGATCGTCGGTTAGGAGGGGATCGTATGTTGCCCCGGGCGTGATTATCATGCCGCCTGCCTACATCAACATCGGCGCTTATGTGGATGAAGGAACCATGATCGACAGCCACGCACTGGTTGGTTCTTGTGCACAGATCGGAAAAAATGTACATTTATCTGCAGGTGTTCAGATTGGCGGTGTGCTTGAACCTGTTGGTTTGAGTCCGGTTGTTATTGAGGATGACTGCTTTGTAGGCGCCGGTGCCGTGATTGTTGAGGGTATACTCGTTAAAAAACAGGCTGTGATTGCACCGGGGGTGGTTCTCTCTAAGTCGGTTTCTGTGTATGATTGTGTCCGTGAACGGAAACTGGAAAAAGGGTCACCCATACCGGAAAGAGCAATCGTGGTACCGGGTACCAGGCCAGTTGGTTCGGAGTGGGCTGCTGAGATGGGACTGTCGGCAGCATGCCCGATAATTATAAAATACCGGGATGAGGGGAGTGACGCTTCGCTCGAACTGGAAGAAATTTTAAGATAAAGTGTAAGGATTCTCATTTTTTTTGTTCTTACATGCAACACCATTAACATAAACTAAAGTCAGAGTTATGAGTTCACTAAATAAAGCAATGATAATCGGCAATTTAGGAGCCGACCCAGAAGTACGATATACACAATCGAATACAGCAGTTGCCAATATGAGCGTGGCTACTACGGAGCGCTTTAAAGACCGCAATGGCGAGTTACAGGAGAGAACAGAATGGCATAAAGTGGTAGCCTGGGGCAGAACCGCAGAAGTTTGCCAGCAATATCTCAAAAAAGGCTCCCTTGTCTATTTTGAAGGGCCGATTCAAACCAATGAATGGGAAGATAAAAACGGACAAAAACGATACACCACCGAGATAAAAGCACTTACCATGCAAATGCTTGATTCCAGAGGCAGCGGCCCGTCTGAAGAGGGCGGCCAGAACCGGAATATGGCAAGCACGGTTGAAATTGATGAATCTTTTGATGATATGGAAGATGATCTTCCGTTTTAGAAAGGTTTTATCATCAATTGCTTAATTTCTTGTATTTTATGGTGGCAATCACATAAATTTGATTGTCACCTTTTTTTATACATATTTCTATATCAGGATTTTATTCTAACAAATAATTTATAGTTGGATACATTAGATCAACCACCGGATCAACCACTTGTCATTCTATTTCGTTTTTTTATCACGGCAGCTAATCAGGCTGAGATACTTGACCCGTTGACAATTGCCATTGAGGCAGCTGTGCTGGTCATTGGACTACTCTTCAGTGCGATCTATTCTGGATCTGAAGTGGCGTTTTTTTCAATGGTCAATCAGATGGATAAACTGAACAGAGATCAGACACCAGGCGGGCCTGATTCCAGGATTATCAGAATGATGGAAAAACCGAGGCGGCTGCTCGCAACCATCCTGATCGGAAATACATTCGCAAATGTCATAAGTTCGGTTCTCGCCGCTGTTATTACCGGTAAAATTGTTGCAGCTTACGGATTTTCCGAGATTTTTGTCTATACGATCGAAATTATTGTTCTCACCTTTATGATTTTGATTTTGAGTGAAATCACGCCAAAAGTAATTGCTATCAACAATCCGCTGAAAACTTCCCGGAAATTGTCCGGGTTTATCTATTTCCATTTTGTGCTGTTTACACCGGTCAGCAAATTGATTGCCGAGAGCGCTGTAGGACTCGAAAAATGGCTGCCGAAACAGACCAGCCGGATGACTGCCCAGGACCTCAAAACCATCGCTGAAGTAAGTGAAAGTGAAGGGTCCATCCGGGGTGATGAAAGGGAGATTATCGAAAATGTGATAGAATTCGGCAATATTACTGTCCGTGAAATTATGACTTCAAGAGTTAACATTGTTGCCGTTTCCGTGGATTCCACACTGACCGAAGTCATTACACAAATCCGGCAAAAACAGTTGTCGAGGATGCCGCTATACGAAAATGATCTCGATAATATCAGAGGAGTGATTTTTGCCAAAGATGTATTGCCGTATATCAATTCCGACCTTGAGAAGTCTGCCATTAACTGGAAGACGATCGCACGCAAGGCACTGTTTATCCCTTCAACAAAAAAACTGGATGACCTTCTGAGGGATTTTCAGCATGAAAAAACCCATATTGCAATCGTTGTGGACGAATATGGCGGTACAGAGGGTTTGGTTACCCTGGATGATCTGCTGGAAGAAATTGTGGGTGATATCAGTGATGAGTACGATGAAGCGGAAGAGAAACTTTACACCCGTTTCAAAAGCGGGGTTTATATTTTTGATGCAAAAATTGATCTTGATGATTTAGATGATATACTTGGTACTGAAGTATCATCCCCTGAAGATGAGTTTGAAACTCTTGGCGGCCTTGTATATCATCTCACGGAGCGTTTGCCCAATGTAGGCGAGAGGCTCATCTATAAAGGCCTGGAACTTACAGTCCATAATGTGGAAAACAACCGGGTGAAAAAATTGCGGGTGCAGAAAACCAAATCGCCGGAAAAAGTGAGCGAAAAAAGAGAAGGATCTGAATGAAATGGTTATAAAGCCGAAGGAGAGCGACAATAGAACGGAAATTTTAAAAGATGTGGATCTTTCGGCAGTAAACACACTTGGGGTCCGGGCAGTGGCTGACCGGTTTGCCAAAATCGGGAGTGTTTCTAAGCTTGAGCGGTTGTACCAGAAGGGAGAATTGCAAGAAAAGGATGTTTTTGTCTTGGGAGGCGGAAGCAACGTGCTTTTTGCCGAGAGGGTAAGCCGGTTGCTGCTGAAGATTGAAATAGAGGGAATTGAAATTGAAGAGGAGACCGACAATCATGTGATTATTCGTGCAGGGGCGGGTGAAAACTGGCATCAGCTCGTCTCATGGTGTGTGGAAAACAATTTTGGCGGAATTGAAAACCTGGCACTGATACCCGGAACGACAGGTGCGGCTCCCGTACAAAACATCGGGGCATACGGAGCGGAGCTTGAAGAGGTGTTTTACAAATTGGAGGCTTTTGACATGAGAACCGGTGAGCTGAAAAAATTTGAAAAAGAAGATTGTGAATTTGCATACCGTGACAGCGTTTTTAAAAGAAGATATAAGAACAGGTTTATCATCACGCATCTCTATCTGAAACTGACAAAAGCTGAACATACTGTCGAATGCAGTTACCGCGCTCTCAGGGAGCATATGGATGCCAAAAATATCGGCAATCCGGGGATGCCGGATATATATCAGGCGGTTATTGAAATCCGCAAGTCTAAGCTGCCTGACCCGGCTGATATCGGCAATGCAGGAAGCTTTTTTAAGAATCCGGTGATATCGGCCGGCCGTTTTTCAATGCTTGAAAAGAAATATCCGGAAATTCCTGCATACCGTGTAGATACTGGCCGGATTAAGATACCGGCTGCCTGGCTGATTGAAAAGGCGGGCTGGAAAGGGAAAAGAGTCGGAAATGTGGGAACCTATAAAAATCAGGCCCTGGTGATTGTAAATCACGGAGATGCTGAAGCAGCGGAAATCTATGAGTACGCTATGAATATCAAGAAATCGGTGAAGGATCTGTTTGGAATTGAGCTTGTTCCTGAAGTAAATCTTGTCGGAGAATTCTAACAGATTGTTAAAAAATTGAAAGTTTCGTTCTACTTATTCGAATGCATATTATAAATTGAAACGATCGGACAAGTTCAGGGTATTTACATTATTTGTATCCCTTTATGCGTTATAATTAGCGGATCTACACAATTTATAAGATAATCCGTATTGTAATTGACAGCCCGACAGTCAGACTGAAAGCCTGAAGAACTTTTATATCATTATTTTTTTAAAGTAAAACACATAACTACTCATAAATATGAAAATTCCGGCAGTTACTATCATAAAATCAAGATATCTCTTGGCACTGTTAATCCCTCTCTTTTTTATCACAGCTTGTGTGGTGCAAAGAAATCCGGTGTCCGGCAACAAGAGGGCATTAGCCTATTCATGGGATAAAGAAGTTGAAATCGGAACACAGGCAGACAGCGAAATTTCAGCTCAGTTTGGTGTTTATGATGATGAAAATATTCAGGATTATATCGATCAGATCGGGCAGGAGATGCTGGAAGTAAGCCATATGAGACGAGAGGATACAGATCCGAAATTTAAAAATACGCCGTTTACGTTTCGTGTACTGAACAGTCCGGTCGTAAATGCGTTTGCATTGCCTGGAGGATATGTCTATGTAACCCGCGGCCTGATGACGCACCTGAACAATGAAGCACAGCTTGCGGTTGTTGTGGGCCACGAAATCGGCCATGTGGCTGCCCGGCACGCATCACAGAGAGCACTTTCACAGACCATCAGCCAGATCGCTGTTGTAGGCGGCTCAATACTTGGACAGGAGTTGCTTGGCCTGCCGGGCAGGAGCCTGATGAATTTGAGTAGCCAGGCTGCCCAGTTAATATTGTTAAGCTACAGCAGGGACCACGAACGAGAATCGGATCAACTTGGCGTAGAATATTCGGCCCGGCAGGGGTACCTGGCTGCAGAGGGAGCGGAATTTTTCACCAGCCTGAAACGAATATCAGAAAAGAGCGGGCAGCCCATTCCAACTCATCTTTCCACTCACCCGGATCCCGGTGAAAGAGAAAAGAATATTCCGCGTATGGCAGAAGAGTGGAGAGAAAAGGGGTTTGAGCAGACCATTGAAAATAAAGACAAATACATGAACCTGATTGAGGGAATGGTTTTCGGGGAAAATCCAAGAGAGGGGTTTGTTAAGAATGAGGCGTTTGTTCATCCGGATCTGGAGTTTAGATTTCCTGTACCGGGAGGCTGGCAAGTAATTAATCAGCCAACGCAGGTGGCGATGGTCAGCCCGTCGGAGGATGCCGTGATGATTATGAGGATTGATTCGGAATCAACAAGTGCTGCTGCTTCTGTGAGGAGCTTTATGGGACAGGAGGGGATCACCCTTGTTGATGAAGGACAGGCAATGAGCAGCGGCGAATGGACTGCCTATGAAGCTGAAGCCACTGCAACTTCGAATGGGAATGAGCTTGGATTGTATGTGTATGCCGTTGAGTTTCAGGATAATATCTACCGTTTTATCAATTACTCAGCAATGTCTGCCTTTGATAATTACCTGAAAACATTTCAGCGAACAACCGGGCAGTTCGACAGGTTAACAGATCAGAGCATATTGAATATAAATCCTGTGCGACTCAAAGTCGTGGAAGCTGACAGGCGTGCACCGTTCCGCGAATTCCTTCCCGACCCGATCCCTATGGATCATCAGCCGCTCGATCTTGCCATCCTGAACCAGGTAAACCTGGATGAGATGATTGAGCCGGGACAAAAACTTAAAATCCCGGTGCAGTAACAGCA
>CAZFAJ010000025.1:0-1534 GCA_964517005.1 uncultured Balneolaceae bacterium
AAAAATTTTCTGCAGCTACGCAATTACCTGTGTTGGAAAGAAATTGTCACTGAACTACAAAAGATAATGATATAATAATCAGGTATAACCCGCGCATTAACGCGGACGCATATCGCCAATTATCTGTCACTCTTGGTTTTGAGGCTTCTCTTTCGTTAGTTGCTAATTCAACAGCAATCCGTGCGCAGGTTATGCGCAATGTCGTTAACTGTCCTAAGACAAATTCGAACAATTCAACATTTTAAAGAAATGGATTATGACAAAGAAAAAGTCAATGATATGATGCTAGCGCTACTGTGGCTAACGATGTTTGATGAAGGTCCCGGTACGAGAGCATGGAAAGGTTACGATTGGGAACATATGAACCGACTTCACGAAAAAGGGTATATTGACAATCCGAGAAGCAAAAACAAATCAGTGATCGTAACTGAAGAAGGCAAGAAACGGGCTGAAGAGTTGTTCAATACGTATTTTGGTAAATGAATAGTATTGACTAGCTCATAGCCACGAAATACCTTCAATAGTTGTTGATCATTTAACGATTGTGTACCTTTTTATAATCAAACAGATGAGTCATGAGCCAAAATTTATTAAATAGAATTACAAGAAAGCCGGATATTTGTCACGGCAAACCAATGATACGTGGATTACGCTACCCGGTTGACACAATGCTGGATTTACTGGCTTCGGATATGAGTATTGATGAAATATTGGCCGATTACCCGGATTTGGAAAGAGACGATCTGTTGGCCTGCCTGGAATATGCTGCTCAATTATCGCGAACTAAGAAATCGCAAAAAGTTGTCCAGTGAGAGTTCTTGTTGATGCCCACCTCCCCAAACGCCTTTCTGAGTTTCTGTCAGCTCATGACATTGAGTCGAAACATACGTTGGATCTGCCTAAAAAGAATGCAACTCCTGACTCTGAAATCGTCATAATTGCTGATGAGGAAAACCGTATTGTAATTTCAAAAGACAGTGATTTTCTCGATAATTATATTTTGGATGGATGTCCTAAAAAACTGTTAATTGTTTCAACCTATGATATCTGCCTTGATTTGAGTAGATTTACGATAGATAGCAACAAAATTTTAGCGAAATGAAAGACTGGAAAAAACGTATTACGACCAATCCTAATCAATGTGGTGGAAGACCATGCATCAGAGGAATGAGAATACGGGTTATTGATGTGTTAGACCTTTTAGCGAACGGTCTTAGCCATGATCAGATCTTGGAAGAGTTGCCTGACCTAGAAAGGGAAGATATAGAAGCATCCATCAAGTATGCCCGTGGAAAAATTGATCATCCGATTGTTGCGGCATGAAAATATGGGTGGATGCACAACTTTCTCCTGCTATTGCTGCATGGATAAACCGCACCTTTAATGATATTGAGGCAGAATCGGTTCGGTCTTTAGGACTTCGAGATGCAAATGATCCTGACATATTTGAAGAAGCAAGGAAAGCGGATGTAGTTGTCATGAGTAAAGATGACGATTTTATCCAGCTAATTGAAAAAAGGGGGACACCGCCAAA
>CAZFAJ010000025.1:1634-3705 GCA_964517005.1 uncultured Balneolaceae bacterium
ACCGCCAAACCGTTATACACCCTATTAAATCACTTTCCTTCCATTTCAAATTGTTTTGGATACTAATGTGCTCTATGCCGGACTTCGATCAAAACGAGGTGCCTCATACAAGCTTTTAAAACATCTGAATTCAGGGAAATTTGAAATCAATCTGTCTGTGCCTCTTGTTTTAGAATACGAAGAGGTGTTACTCAAAAAACAACCGACACTAAACTTTACTGAAAAAGAAATTGGACAAATTCTGGATTATATTTGCCAAATCGCCAATTTACATGAGGTGTATTTCTTATTGCGACCAATCTTGAATGATCCCAAACATGACATGATTCTGGACCCGGGTGTTCGGTCGGATTGCCAGTATATTGTTACGTACAACACCCGTGATTTCACCGGCGTTAACCAATTTAGAATCCAGGTTGTTACAGCACAAAAATTTTTAAAAACTTTAGAGGTAATCTGATATGAGCACATTAAGCGTACGATTTCCCGAATCTCTTCATAAACGTTTGAAAGAAATGGCTGATAAGGAAGGAGTGTCAATAAATCAATTGATTACTCTTGCAGTCAGTGAGAAGGTCTCTACTCTTTTGACCATAGACTATTTGAAGCAAAGAGCTCAAAAAGTCGATCGTAAAACTTTTGACGAGTTGTTGGAGAAAGTGCCGGATACGGAGCCGGAAGAGTTCGATAAACTTTAGACTGTGTGTATAACTATGCGTTTCCCCGAGAGTCGGGGCAGGCTGTGCAGACCAGTTCAGTTTTTTTACCTTACATCAAAGTTGGTCGCCCGGCAGCACAACCGCAAGAACATTATACCCACTCTTCCACTATAAAAATAATTGTCAGAATTGTCCATTTTTCCATATTGGAGAAAGAAATAAATCCTAAAACTATGATTACAGATTGTAAAGAAATTCAGCATTCGGCACTTGAATTAGACGAAAATCATCGCGCTGAATTAGCGAAGAAGCTTATTGATAGTCTTGACCAGCGAATTGATGATGATATTGAACAAGCTTGAATTGATGAAATAAATCGAAGAAAAGCTGAAATTAAATCAGGTGATGTAACTCCTATTTCGGGACAAGCGGTTCATAAAGCCGCACGGGAAATTCTTAATAAATGACCTTACAATATCATCCTGAAGCTGCCAAAGAATTAACCAGTTCTATTGAATACTATGAAGACAAATCTGAGGGGCTTGGGCTGAATTTCTCAATGAGATAGAAGAAGCTGTCGCTTGGTAGTCAAAATTAATTATGACTATGGACAGGTATTCGTCCGTTTTGTAGATACTCATGCCGAATACGACAAAATTGATGCAACGACAATTTAAAGCAGATAAATTATGCAGATTCAACCCATACATACCGAAGACGATTATAAAAAAGCATTAGAGCGTATTGAAGAAATTTTTGATGCTAAACCTGGGAGTAAAGAAGGTGACGAATTGGAAATATTGGGAATTCCCAAGGAGTTCGAATTCCAAAACCTCTGATTGAAGAAAGTGGAATTACCGAAGAAATCGAGATGATTCTCAGAGACAATGAAATTGTTCTACGCTCTGCCGAAACAACCCGAAAGGGTTGGGAGGCGTCCTTCGAGAAAATGGCTGAACACGACGATGATGCCCTATTGGATCAAGAAGAAATAGAAAAGCCCTCCGATTGGGATGAAGCTGAGTGGACATGGTAGAAAGAAACCCGGCCCGAAGATTTGACGTTCATCTGATTTCACTTGATCCGACAAAAGGTTCTGAAATCAGGAAAACACGTCCCTGCGTAATCATTTCTCCCGATGAAATGAATAAGCATATCAGAACCGTAATCATCGCACCGATGTCTTCTACAATCAAGAATTATCCAACACGGGTTACAACTACTTTTCAGGGCAAAAAAGGACAGATAGTTTTAGATCAAATTCGTACTGTAGATAAAAGCCGTTTGATAAAAAATCTTGGTATAATCAGTAAAGCAGCTGAGGAGAAAGTGCTTGGTGTAATGCAGGAGATGTTTGCTCCATAGATTCGCCCACTTAACCAGCGGTTCGTGCTGACCGGTTCAGTTTTTAT
>CAZFAJ010000025.1:3805-26418 GCA_964517005.1 uncultured Balneolaceae bacterium
AACCGCCAAACCGTTATGCCCTCCAAGTTATCCAACCTGTTCTCAGGTGGAGGAACCTCCATCTGAGAAAGAGTAGCTTGTTAAATAACCTTTGTCAGTAATAGCAGTAAATAAACTTAAAAACTGTCAACCTAAATAAGGAAAAGACCCACCAAACACAATCCCGACGAATTGTCGGGACGTTGTGCGGGATTAAATTCTTCTACCAGACAACCTTATAAAACACGACTCCTGTCGGAGTTTTATCCTGGCCCGCCACCCCGAACATAAAAAATACTGTTGCTTCTGACACGGGAAGAAGCCCACTATACCAAGGCTGAAATCAATCCAGATCGAAGCGATCCAGATTCATCACCTTATTCCATGCTGCAACAAAGTCCTTGACAAACTTCTCCCCGGAGTCATCTGTTGCATAAACTTCAGCAAGGGCGCGCAGTTCGGAATTAGAACCGAATATCAGATCAGCCCGGGTTCCGGTCCACTTGACTTCACCGGTATTGCAATCACGACCCTCAAACAGTTCCCGATCATTTGATATTGATTTCCAGGTTATGCCCATATCAACCAGATTCACGAAAAAGTCATTGGTCAATAATCCCGGCTTTTCAGTAAAGACACCATGATCAGAACCATCGTAGTTGGTATCCAGCACCCGCATACCGCCAAGTATCACTGTCATCTCGGGTGGCGTTAGCTTCATCAGCTGGGCTTTATCTATCAACAGTTCTTCTGCCGTTGCATTGCGTTTGGTATCGTAGTAGTTCCGGAACCCGTCTGCATCCGGTTTCAGCCATTCAAAAGATTCTACATCGGTTTGTTCTGCATTAGCGTCAGTACGCCCGGGTGTAAAGGGAACCTTTATATCATAACCTGCATTTTCGGCTGCTTTTTCGATAGCGGCGCATCCACCCAATACGATTAAGTCCGCAAAAGAAACCTCCTTATCGCCGGATTGAGCGGTATTAAATTCTTCCCGGATATTCTCAAGTGTTTTTAATACCCTGGTTAACTGCTCAGGGTTATTGACTTCCCAATCTTTTTGAGGAGCCAAGCGGACTCTCGCGCCGTTTGCACCACCTCTCTTATCAGAATCCCGGTAGGTTGATGCAGATGCCCAGGCAGCAGATACAAGTTCGGAAACGGTCAGGTCAGAACCTATGATCTCTTTCTTGAGCTCTGAAATATCCTTCTCATCAATCAGTTCATAATCCACTTCCGGAATGGGATCTTGCCAAAGCAGATCTTCTCCGGGAACTTCCGGTCCGAGATAACGTGACTTGGGTCCCATATCGCGGTGGACAAGTTTGAACCAGGCACGGGCAAAGGCATCGGCATACTCATCCGGATTCTCATAAAAGTGTCTCGAAATCTTCTCATATTCAGGATCCACTTTCAGAGCGAGATCAGTGGTTAACATCATCGGCGGATTCTTCTTGGATGGATCATGTGCATCGGGTACGGTACCATCACCTGCTCCGCCTTTGGGTTCCCACTGCCAAGCTCCTGCGGGACTTTTTGTCAGTTCCCATTCGTATCCGAACAAATTTTCGAAATAGCCCATATCCCACTCAGTTGGCTTGTTGGTCCATGCACCTTCCAGTCCGCTGGAGATTGTATCACCACCTTTACCGGTTCCATAATCACTTTCCCAGCCAAGGCCCTGCTGCTCTATGGATGCTGCCTCCGGTTCTGGACCTTTATGGTCTTCAGGAGCGGCACCATGAACTTTACCAAAGGTGTGTCCGCCGGCTATCAATGCTACCGTCTCGTAGTCGTTCATTGCCATGCGTGCAAAAGACTGTCTTATAAATTTCGCTGATTTTGCCGGATCCGGTTCGCCATTAGGGCCTTCCGGGTTTACATAGATCAGGCCCATATGATCGGCAGCAAGCCTTCCTTCAAGGTTTCCGTCTTCATCGTGACGCTCGTCAGCCAGCATCTCATTCTCAGGTCCCCAATTGATATCTTTTTCTGGTTCCCAGATATCTGCCCGGCCGCCGCCAAATCCAAAAGTCTCAAAACCCATTGATTCCAAAGCAGCATTACCGGCCAAAATCATCAAGTCGGCCCAGGACAATTTCCTTCCATATTTTTTTTTGATCGGCCAAAGCAATCGGCGGGCTTTGTCAAGGTTGACATTATCTGGCCAGCTGTTGAGAGGAGCAAATCGCTGGTTACCTGTACTTCCTCCGCCACGTCCATCAGTAACACGGTAGGTTCCGGCACTGTGCCAGGCCATACGGATAAAAAGCCCGCCATAGTGGCCCCAATCAGCCGGCCACCAGTCTTGGGAGTCGGTCATCAGATCGTAAAGATCTTGCTTAACGGCATCCAAATCCAGTTTCTTGAACTCTTCTGCATAATTGAAATCTTCGCCCATGGGATCGGATTTATCTGAATGCTGACGAAGTATATCCAGATTTAGTTTATTAGGCCACCAGTCATAATTTTTGATACCGCCACCGGCTGTTTGGCTTGTTGATCCATTATGAAACGGACACTTGCTTTCCTGATTTCCTTTATACGTTGTAGCTTTGTTTGATGAGCTTTGACTTTCTTTATTATCCATATTATCCATGCTGAATTTCATTCATAATTTTTTATTTCCTTACATCAAATTTAATAAATCATTTGATCATATAAATTGAACTTTGATAGAAATATACTATAAATGATATCGGATGAACTTATGGATTGGCAACACATATCAGGTTCAATTTTTTTAAAAACATAAGCAACCGGCTTCTTTTCACTCCGGAATTACATGCTACAACACTCCCGGATCCTCTTCCAGATCTCTGAACTGAAGTTCATAAAGATGGCTGTAGAGGCCATTTTCCTGAATCAGCCCGGCGTGTGTTCCCGATTCAATCACTCTGCCATCGTCGAGAACCAGTATTCGGTCGGCATGCTGAACAGTGGATAATCTGTGTGCAATTACAAAAGTTGTTCGGTTTTGCATCAGGCGATAGAGTGCTTCCTGTACCTGTGCCTCTGATTCGGAGTCGAGCGATGATGTTGCTTCATCGAGGAGCAGGATAGACGGGTTTTTTAGAATTGCCCTTGCGATAGCGATCCGCTGCCGTTGTCCGCCGCTAAGCTTTATCCCTTTTTCACCGATCATGGTATCATATCCGTTTGCGGCCTCCATGATAAATTCGTGCGCATTGGCGTCTTTTGCAGCTTGTATAACCTCATAATGTGAAGCATCCAGCCTGCCGTAAAGGATGTTTTCCCTGATGGTTGAACCAATGAGATGAACCTCCTGCGGTACAATTGAAATCTGTTCCCTGAGTGATTTTACTTTGATATTTTTGATGTTTATTCTATCTACAGAGACAGAACCCCTGTACGGATCATAAAATCTCGGGATTAAATTCATAAGTGTGGTCTTGCCTGCCCCACTTGGGCCAACAAGTGCAACCGTTTCGCCCGCATTTACTTTACACGATATTCCCTTCAAAACATCTTTTTTATCATCATAGGCAAAATGAACATCCTGCAGCTGAATCTCACCCCTGATATTGCTTATTGTTTGAGCATTATTTGAATCCCGGATTTCCGGTTTCTCTTCCAGCAGATCAAATATGCGTTCTGATGCGCCGGCTGCCGTATTCAGGGCTGCATAAAGTCGGGAAGACTGACTTATAGAACGGGAAATATTCAATGCATAGATAATAAATGCGACGAGATCGCCTGCTGTCAGCCGGTTTGCAAGCACCTCTTTTCCGCCATACCAGAAAATAATGACCAGTGTAGTCATAAACATAATTGCCACGCCCGACCAGAAGAATTGAGTAAGTATCACTTTACGCCGTGCTGTTTTAAATAACTTCTCCACAGCATTTTTATAACGGTTCACCTCGTACTCTTCCCGGACAAATGCTTTTACCAGACGAATGGCACCAAGTGCATTTTCTGCCACGGCAGTAGAATCAGCCAATTCATCCTGAATACTGCGCGAGAGTTTCCGGATTTTAAGTCCGAAATATCTCGTGGCTACCGTTACAAACGGAACTGTCAAAAATATTACCATACTCAGTCTCCAGTTCAGTAACACCATCAGGGAGACGGAACCGATCAGTGAAAATGATATGGTAAGCAGCTGGGGAACCGAATCGGTGAGCGCGGTGCGAACAGATCCCACATCATTGGTTAGCCGCGATGTGATTTCACCGAGCCTCCGGTCTGCAAAAAACCGAAACCCAAGACGGTGTAAATGCTCATACAATTTTTTTCGGAGATCAGTAACCACCCGTTCCCCAACCCATTCAAGATGATAATTTCCGAAAAATGAAAATGCCGACTGCAATATAAAAAGTGCAAACAACCCAATCGCCAGCATATTTAGCAACGTGTCATCACCTGTCTCAAAAACAGCGTCCAGTAATTCACGAAGCCCGAGCGGAACAGTCAGCCAGATTCCTGTAGCAATCAGGGTAGCAGCTGTAGCAAAATAAAACCGAATCCTGTACGGCTTACTGAGAGCAAAAATATCTTTTAGTGTATTCCACAACGATTTTATGGAATTGCGGTTTTTCCCTTTGTCAATCATTCAGTTTACAAGGATTAAGTTTTTTTTAAAAATCCGGGATATATAACTGATATACATTCACTGAGGCCAATTTTTCAGCTACCCAATTTACAGTTATAAAAGTGTCATTCCCGTCTCAGCAACACTCATTTAAACTAATCTTTCTGTCTCAGCATTCAGTGCTGGTTCCCGGCTGTTTTTGGACTACAATTTAAATCAGTGCAGGTGAATATATTTACCTATCAAGATACAACTCTTCTGCTCAAAAAGATGAACAGACTAATTTTAACCCCCCTGTTTTCTATCTGGTACTTCATTGGATAATGACATATAATCGCGAATTTTCACTTATGTCTATATTTTGCAAAAATCTGTATGTTTAAAGCAGGAAGCTGTTTCATAAACAGAGCTAATTTTTTAAATCGATGAAAAATTTACTGACAACTCTCCAAAAATAAATTTATAAAGAGAATTCATAATGAATCTTTTGTTGATGATAGGATTTCTTGTGATTACAGGGTATTTCCTTGGAACCATTCTGGAAAAAATCGGGATACCCAAGATAATTGGCTACATCACAACAGGAATAATCTTCAGCCCAAATTCCCTGGAATGGATGCCGCAACAGATCATTTCTAACACAAGTAACCTTCTCTCCATTAGCCTGGCTTTTATCGCTTTTGAGGTAGGAGGTGAATTACGATGGAATAAAATCAGGAAACTGGAAAAAGAGATTGTCACCATCACTCTCATGGCCGGTTTTATTCCATTTTTTCTGATAACCGGTTTTTTTTACTTCTCAGGATTTCTGTTTCCTGATTCTTTACCTCTTCCGGATTTGAAAACAATCCTGGTTTTTTCCATTCTTTTGGCTGCATTGGCAAGTCCAACCGATCCTTCCGCTACCCTGGCCGTCATTCATCAATATAAAGCGAAAGGAGTTGTTAAAGATACAATTTTAGGAGTTGCTGCTTTAGATGATGCGCTGGGCATTTTCCTTTTCAGTTTTGCAATAGCAGTATCACTTTACATATTGGGCGACTCAGGCGGAATTGAATCATCACTGCTTTTTGGTGGTAAACATATCGGAGGCGGATTGCTAACAGGGCTCTTCGCAGCAATCATCATGAACCTGGTGATCAAATATATCGAAATAAAAGGAGAAGGCCAGTGGATTATCATCATATTTTCCGCAATTAGTTTGTGTTACGGTGTAGCTTCATATTTTGATGCAGATGCCCTTTTAGCTTGTATGGTAATGGGACTGATAATTGCCAATACGAGCAGAAAACAACAAATAATTTTTAACACGATTGAAAGATATACAGAGGAACTGATTTTTCTATTCTTTTTTATCCTAAGCGGACTTCAACTGGATATTCATAAAATTCCAACCGCTTTTATTTCAATTATAATTTTCGTGATTTTAAGATTCGCAGGAAAATATCTGGGGGGATACCTTGGCGGATCACTCATTAAAGCAAAATCCGAAATAAAAAAATATACAGCCGGCGGCCTCATACCTCAAGGTGGAATTGTAATCGGGCTTGCCTTAATGGTTAATCAATACAGTGAATTTTCAGAACTATTTGATCTGCTCCTCACCGTAGTTATGGGCGGGGTAATCATCAATGAGCTGATTGGTCCGCTGACAGCAAAGCACTCTATCTTAAAAGCAAAAGAGATAAGCGGCAAAAAGAAATAACCTGGCAGCATGTATAGACGAGTTTTATCCGGTTATCGGGTACACCTGCTTTGTGAAGCAGGTTTTTAGCTTGGAATTTAAATTCGTCCGGAGAGAATGTATCTCGATCTTCTTTTCCTTTTCTGTTAAGAAAAAAGAGTGAAACCGGCAGATCACTTGATTGAGAAATCTCCCTGAGAATAGTGGCCATACGGAGATTTATCTGATCTTTTTGATATATAGGAATCCGCAACCTGTTCAGCTCATCCATTTTTGCAGGAATCAGCAGTGCATGAACATTATGTTCTGAAACAAACAAAGAGAGAGTTTCGGAGTAATCCAACGTGTACGTCAGTTTGTAATCAATATTTATATTTCTAAACGAAAGATGATCCAGGTATTTTTTTTTGCATTCCTGGCCTCTTCTCCATGCTCTTGCTGTGATTGTTGCGGACTAGTCTGTTCAGGTGATTCTAAATATCCCAATACAAAAAGATTCAGGCTCTTGAATGCATTAAAAAGAGATACTGGAGGAGGATTTGGGTCTGGAAGTTCAGCAGTCAATAAAATATGGGGAACGCGCAGTTTCGGCACGATATGAGGCGGTTCGGACTCTGAAAGTTCGACCTAACAGAACAGCTATATAAGGAGTGCCAAAACGTTGATGCACTTCTGTATCTGATTCCGGAATCATTGAATCTTTGCTTAAAGCATAAACGGCCCGGGAAGAACTGAGTACAGATGCGTTCGCACTCGAAATTGTTGCCTTTAATGCTGCTAAAAGCACAACCGTTCCTCCATAATTGCCCAGGATTTCATTAGCAACCGTAATTATGGCATCTTCACCCAATTCAGTTAGCTCCGAGTCAGGTAAAGCTGTCGCAGTAACAAAAATTGTGATAACATAGATAACGTTATTACAAAAACGCTTCCGCTGCCCAATGCACGCGAAACAAAATAGTATGCCCCGCCACTTTCTGGCATTGCTGTTGACAGTTCCGCAGTTGAAAGTGCAACTAAAAGTGCGATAACTCCCGCTATTGCAAATGAAACCATTGCAGCAGGTCCGGTATATCCAATTGCTATACCCGGAAATATAAAAAAGCCCATTCCCACCATTGTACCGATTCCAATGGCAAGTGCTACTGGCAACCCAAGAATTCTCTGCAATGTTTCTCTGCCTCTGTCAGTTTGTTTCACTATAATCCTTATTTACTTACCCTGTTCAGACAATGTAATGTTTCATTATTATAAAAAAAATAATCTGGAATCTGCGAACCTGAAGAGGTGTTTATATATCAGATTAACTACATAGTTTATAGAGCTAGTTGCCTTTGTATTTGTAAATTGTCCATGCTGTCAAACCTAAAATAGTTGCGGTAGCACCGATTATCAAAGCCAGGTTAATATCTCGTTGTATTCTCTCGGCTCGTTTTAACTGATCGGAACCAACACCTCTTTCTGCGATTATTTGTTCCAATTCTTCACGTGTTTTTTCTTTAAGATTCATTTGTCTCCTTTATATTTCTCTGATAGCTTTTAATTCTCCTGTATTAAAGGCTCTATAAATATTTTTTTTATTCAAAGAACCCTGTTACCTATAATAACATAATGACTATTTTTAGAGTTCACATCCTGTCTTTAGTTTATATCTTCTCAATTTTTTATTCATTTTGCTTTTTTTAATAATTAATCACTTAAAGCGCAGATATGAAAGATGCTTCTGAGAATACAAATTTAATAGACCTGATTGATCGTATAGAAAAGGCTGCTCAGAAAGAAGATAAAATATCTGTAGATGATATTTTAAAAGCGGCGGGGCGTAAATCATTTGGATCTCTTCTTTTTTTGGCAGGCATCATTACCCTTGCCCCTCTTATTGGCGATATCCCGGGTGTACCAACCATCATGGGAATCATTGTTTTACTAACCTCTCTGCAGATGCTTTTACAAAAAGAAAGCCTTGATTTGCCGCAATTTATACTGAAAAAATCGGTAAACGGGAATAAACTGCTTAAGTCGGCCGACAAAATAAAAAAACCCGTAAATTATATAAAACGCGTCCTGAGACCCCGCCTTACTGTATTAACGGACGGTTTTATGTTATACGTAATAGCAGTGATTTGCTTCTGCACAGCTCTATTGCTGCCTGTAATGGAGTTTATACCGTTTAGTGCAAATATTGCAGGTTTTATACTTACTTTTTTCGGTCTTTCAATACTAACTAATGACGGGCTACCTGCACTGATCACACTTATATTCATCGGCATTGTTCTTGGTTTTTTGTATCACCAATTTGTTTCCTGATACTAACGAATGTAATTGGCTCTTCCCTCTGCTATTATCATTTGCATTTAAAAACATTTCGTTACACTGAGTATTTACTTATTCACTATACTCTTTCTTTACACGGCCGGTTATGTTTGTAAGAATCTCATGAGTATTGGTCTCTCCGAGTTTTGCCCAGCTGTTTGCAGGCAGTGCATTTCCGCCCATTAGCGTTACACGGGTTCCGGTTAAAGGCTGATCATTTCCCAGATAAACCATTGTATAATCCATAGTAACATTACCGACTACCTTGTAGAACTTTCCATCAACCTGAATTTCCAGTTTGTTACTCAAAGAGCGTGGCAATCCGTCTGCATAGCCCACCGGTATTGTTCCTATAAATCCATCTTCAGGGCAGCTCCAGGTTGCTCCGTAACTAACTGTCTCTCCTTTCGCGACGGTACGGACCTGCACCAATTCTGATTTCCAGGTTAATACAGGTGTCAGATTAGTATCCTGCAATCTGCCTGGTGTATACCCCCAAAGCCCGATTCCCACCCGAACCATATCATAGTGATTCAGTGAGTAATGAACGGCAGCACCAGTATTGCTGATGTGTTTATTTGGTATTTCAGACAGTGATTCAGCTATACGATTAAAATCACCGGATTGTTTTTCCATTAACGGTGCACCGGGTTCATCTGCCATGGCATAATGAGTGTAAAGCCCGGAACAGACCAGCCTCTGATTCCGAACGGCTAACGATCTTACCATCTCACATTGATCCGGTTTAAATCCCAGGCGTCCCATCCCCGTATCAAAATTAAGATGATAGCGGGTTCCGTCCATCAAAACAGAAAAGTGAGATTCATCACTAACCGTTGCCGTGAGATTATAAGTGCCGTAAGCCGCAGCAGTCTTTATACCCGGTACTCCAAAAACCAGCACAGGATTTTTCACACCCGCCATTCTGAGTTCAATGCCTTCGTCTACCGTAGCAACCGCAAACCATTCAACAAGAGGTTCAAGATATTTTGCTGCTTTCACAGCACCGTGACTATAAGCATCCGCTTTCACAACAGCCATAATCTTTTTGTCATCACCCACCTGCGATTTTAAATACTTCAGATTGCCTCTCAGTTTGGAGAAGTCGATATAAGCAACAGTATTTGGAAATCGTAAATCCGGACTTTTACTCATGTTTTATCAGAGAGCTTTGTAGTTAAAACAAAATTTTTTATCACTTCCTGTTTGGTGCCTTATGATTTTTTAAAATAATTTTTGCAGCATTCCGGCCTGCAGCACCAAACACTCCTCCACCGGGATGACAGGAGGCACTCGAAAGATATAAGTTTTTGACAGGTGTTTGATACTGACTTAGCTCCGGCGTAGGACGGAACATAAACATCTGGTTAAAATTCATCTCCACATGCATCACATTACCCCTGAGAAGGCCATGTTTTCGCTCTATATCCAGTGGCGACTGAATATACCAGTCAATCAGTTTCCCTTTCATATTCGGTGCATAGCGGGTAACCACATCATAGATTTTCTGTGCCTCTCTTTCCCTGATGTCATCCCAGTGCAACCCGTTGCTTAATTCATACGGATGCCATTGCGCCCACGCAAAGAGAGTATGTTTACCATCTTTTGCAACTTCAGGATCAATTTTTGAAAACGTCATAGCTAAAACAGCAGGATCTTGTGGGGGCAGTCCTTTCATATAGTCTCCAATAGCCTGATTCATATAAGATACTGATGGTGCAAGCAGCTGCATTCCATTATGAATGTGGGGATCGTCCGGACATGCCGTATATCGAGGTAATTCTTCTACGGCACAGCGGATTACCATTCCAAAGCCATTGCCGACCTGAATATTTTCAACACTTGTAATCATAGAATCATCCAGATGCCTGCGGTCGACAAGGGAAAGCATTGTAGTTTGAACATGCGCATTGGATACCACTATGTCTGCTCTGTATCTGTCCCCGTTTTCTGTAATCACCCCCCTGGCCGTTCCATTCTCAACTATGATTTCTGAAACCGGGCTGTCAGGAATCACCACACCTCCGTGAGCTTCCACGAAACGGGCCATCGCCTGTGTCAGCATCCCGCTGCCACCTTTTGGATGTTTGGCTCCGCTTTGATGCAGCATCGATTGCCAGCCGGCAAAATCACCCGTTGCGGGATGATCCGGTGTGGGTCCCGATTGGGCGGCAAACCAGGTAATCGCCGCTTTCATGTGAGGACTTTTAAAAGCGTTATCCACTACTTGCCCATAACTGCCCAGTATTTTCTGAAGAGCTATGTTCTCCTCTCCTTTTTTAAACATACTGCCATCTCGGAATCTTCCCTTCAATATCTCCATAAAAATATTTTTCCCGGTTGGCGGAACCATAAATGTTTTCAGTACACCCTTGTTGATTTTAGCCCAGAATTCAACAAATTCCTTGTAATTGTCTACATCTTCGGGAGCAACTCTCGAAATAGAATCGACTGTTTTTTCCAAATCCCTGAAAAAATGAATAACACCTGAGCCTTCGGGAACCGGATAGCTCATAATCGGATCCATTTCAATATATTCGAGTCCGTATTTTTCGAGTTCAAGTTCTTCAGCAATACCGGTTTGATGGATCATTATATGTACGGAAGAGCCCACATCCATTTGAAATCCATGAGGATTTTGTTCCGATTGAAACATGTTTTCGGTGCATACTGCTCCGCCGATGGTATCTCTTCTTTCAAGAACACACACCCTGTAGCCATTTTTGGCAAGATAACATGCTGTAATCAGACCGTTATGGCCGGATCCAATAATTATTGCATCAAATTTTTTCATTTTCCGTATAGCATTTCGTGTAGGATATAAAATCTTTTAGTAAGTTCAGTCAACAATTTAGTAATCAGACTCATTCACCAAAAAAACAATAATCAACCAACCATATATGAAATTTTTAAAAACGTTTCTTGCTTCGCTTCTTGGCACCATAATAGGTATAGCTGTTCTTTTATTTGTATTATTTCTTGTTATTTCGAGCTCATCATCCGAACCTGAACCTTATGTCCGTGCAAACACGGTACTTGAAATAGAATTAACAGGCAACATTCCTGCAAGATCTTTATCAAATCCTTTTGAAGAACTTTTTCAGACCGGCAAAGAGAGCCCATCTCTTCAAAACCTCAAAAGTAACCTTGAAAAAGCTGCTTCTGATGAGAACATCGCCGGCGTTTGGGTAAAAACGAATTTTGTAGCTGCTTCATGGGCAAACCTGGAATCTGTTCACGGATACCTGGAGAAGTACAAACAGAGCGGAAAGTTTCTCTATTTCAGTACAGATGATATAGGCATGAACGAAAAAGCCTACTTCCTGGCAACAGCCGCAGATTCAATTTTTTCACCGGAAGAGACCATGTTCGAGTTTGATGGCTTTTTCGCTCAGCTCTCGTTTTATAAAGGAACCATGGAAAAGCTTGGCATTGAACCCGAAATTATCCGGGTAGGAAAATATAAATCTGCCATCGAGCCATTTATACAGGAAGAGAGCTCACCGGAGAGCCGGGAGCAGCTATCTGCAATTTTGAACAGTGCCTCTAACCGTTTCATCTCTGCCGTTGAACAAAAAACGGGAATGAGCGCCGGGGAAATCGATGAGATGTTAAACCGGGTGCCTGACAGAAGCGTTGAGCGTGCATTTGAAAATGGTTTAATTGATGTTCTCGCCTATCCTGATCAGGTGGAAAAGCAGATTAAAAGCAGAATCGGGCTGGATGAGGACGAGGATCTCAAGAAAATAAGTTTCAGCAGGTACAACCGGGTAAAATCTTCATCAGCAGGAGTTGATAAACCTGATACGGAAAACCGCATTGCAGTTATCTATTCATCCGGGACAATCTTGCCGGATATTCAGCAATCTCCCCTCGAAGATCAGGCAGTAATCACTGCATCCGGAATTCGTGATCAGCTTAATGATATCAAAGAAGATGACAATGTTAAAGGGATTGTTATTTACATCAATAGCCCCGGAGGATCAGCAAGCACATCAGACCTGATCTGGCACTATCTGAAAGAAACAGAGTTGCCCGTTGTAGCTGTTATGGGCTCTGTGGCAGCTTCCGGAGGATATTACATGGCCGTGGGTGCCGATACCATTGTTGCCGATGCCAATACAATTACCGGTTCGATCGGGGTTTTCAGTCTGTTGGTAAATACGCAGGATTTTTATAATGAAAAACTTGGAATTACCTTTGACGAAATTAAAACTCATGATCATGCCGATATCTTTACATTGACTCGTCCGCTGACTGAAGCCGAAAAACGCGGATTGCAAAACGGCGTTGATAAAACATACGAGACATTTCTGAATCGTGTAGCAGAATCACGCGGAATGACTCGTGATGAAGTTCATGAAGTTGCACAGGGAAGGGTCTGGACAGGAGGCGATGCGAAAGAACAAAACCTGGTTGACATCATCGGGAATCTTGAAACCGGAGTGGATGTAGCTGCTGAAATGGCCGGAGTTGATGAATACAGAGTTGTTACATTCCCTAAGGAAAAAGATATTTTTACAAGACTATTTGGATCAGCAAATTCACAGGTACAATCCTGGATTCAAAGTTTCGTCCCGGTCTATGAACCGGTCAATGACCTGGCTTACATCATGAAACAACCAATGGGGCAAACCTGGGCTTATTTGCCAATACAATTTACCATAGAATGAGGCTTGGAAGTAAAACTATGATCTGTAAAACTGATTAATATGCAGATTGGCAAGTTCTATATAGAACAACTCAGTGAAGGATTTTTTGAACTCTTTCCGGATGGAACTCTTCAAAAAATAGAAAGCGGCCGACTTGCAAAAAGCAGGGAGGATCCTTCACTTGGAAAATATTCCTCAGCCATCGGTATAGATCCGCTATTTATTTCAGACGGTCATCTGCGTATAATTGTTGATCCGGGCCTTGGATGGGGGCTGGATCACAAAAGTGGATATCGTGATACTTCCAATGTGATTACCAACCTGGATATATTTGATATCAAACCGGAAAATATTGACATCGTAATTTTAACACATCTTCACTATGATCATGCTGCTGGGTCTACCTATGTTAATAGTGATTTCAAAACTACAGCTACCTTTCCGAATGCCGTTTACCTGATCCATGAAGCTGAATGGGAATTTGCTGTTCAGCAGTCATTAGCAAATTCCGGAAAAGTGATCGGGCCCGGCTATCGAATGGATGAACTCTATAAACTAAAGGCCGAAAGAAGAGTTAAGCTCATAAACAGTAAAATACATAAAGTGATGAACGGGTTAGATTTGATCCACACTGGAGGCCACACACCCGGGCATCAGATTGTAAGACTTACCAGCAGAAGTCAAACAGCCTATTTTCCGGGTGATTTGATTCCGACGGAACACCAACTGAATCATTACTCAATGAAACAGCTGGATACAGATCCGCTTCTTTCAAAAAAAATAAAAACCACCCTTTTAAAAGAAGCAGTTCAGAGTGATGCCTGTATGCTTTTTTACCATTCCCTTTATCAAAAATCCGGAAAGCTCTCGCGTGATGAAGATAAAAAATACGTTCTGCTGGATGTTGATTAGCGGGAATCAAAGGGAACTATTGTCACATCAGCTTTAAAACCGCAAAGTTTATCTCAGAGTTACTTTCTTTTTCTCAAAATACTGACAATTTCAGAATGGAAACTTTGCGGGTTTTTACCCGATATTTTATTATTGAGACAACACTACTTATTCATCGACAACAGAAACTCTTCATTTGATTTTGTGCCTCTCATCTTGTCGAGCAGAAACTCAACCGCTTCAATCGCATTGTGATTATTCAGATATCGCCGTAACAATACCACACGCTCACGTTCGGCTTCGGGCACCAACAATTCTTCTCTCCTTGTTCCGCTTTTAAAGATATCGATTGCCGGAAATATTCTGCGATCAGCCAGTCTCCTGTCGAGCACGATTTCCATATTTCCAGTTCCTTTGAACTCTTCAAAAATCACATCATCCATTCTTGAACCGGTTTCCACAAGAGCAGTTGCAATAATCGTAAGACTGCCTCCATTTTCAATATTTCTTGCAGAGCTGAAAAGCTGACGGGGGGCCTTGAGTGCTTCCGAATCAACACCACCGGTCATTGTCCGTCCTGAATTACCTTTAGCTACGTTGTATGCTCTTGCAAGCCGCGTAATGGAATCCATAAGCAGCAATACATCGTGCCCACTTTCAACCAGGCGTTTTGCTTTTTCAAAAACGATTTCGGATAGGCCTACATGATTCTCCGGCTTTTCATCAAAAGTTGAAGCTACTACTTCTGCATTTTTCACGCTTCGCTGCATTTCGGTTACTTCCTCCGGACGCTCATCAATAAGCAAAATCATTATTTTGGCTTCCGGGTTATTGGTAGCAACGGCATTAGCAATATTACGCATGATGGTTGTCTTACCGGTTTTTGGCTGTGCTACAATCAATCCGCGCTGCCCTTTGCCCATTGGAGAAAAGAGATCAATAATTCGTGTAGTGTACTCACTGAATTTATGCTCAAGCTTAAAACGTTCCTCCGGATAGATTGGCATCAAATCTTCAAAATCCTCCCTGTTGTCCATATCATGAGGTATCTTTCCATTTACCCCTTCTACTCTCAACAGCGCAAAATAACGTTCCCCGATTTTAGGAGGACGAATGATTCCAATTACACAATCTCCCTGTTTCAGCCGGAATCTTTTGATTTGCGACGGCGAAACATAAATATCATCCGGACTTGCCTTGTAGTTGTAATTTACGGATCTCAGGAATCCGTAACCGTCAGGCAGAATTTCAAGTGTTCCTTCATTCAGCAGAAATTTCCCCAATTTGGGAATAATTTCTTTTAGCCGTTCATCCAGTGAATCTCCCTCAGAATCAGGCAGCACATTGCTGACATGCTTCTTTCCGGGTTTACGTCCCTTATTCTTTTTCTCTTTTTTTGATCTGCCCTGACCGTCACGATTCCCTTTGGAACTGTTATCACTATAGGTTTGAATATGATCTTTGCTGCCATATTGAGAACTGCCCGGGTCAACCTCCTCATCAGGTTTATCCAGCTGATCACGAATCCGGTCAACCAAAGCCTGCTTTTTTAAAGCTGAAAATCCCTTCACATGAAGATTTTTTGCGATTTGTTTTAGTTCCTGAACAGTTTTCTGGTGCAGTGTGTCTGTATCAAGTGTTGAGTAGGTATCGGTTTGAGTCTCCGACATAATGAACAATTAATTTCGGTTTGAAAAATTTTTTAAATGGGAGGTGTACATCATCGTTGTTGTGCAATGACAAAACACCATGTTGAGGTAAATGCAATATCTTCTGTAGCGTGGAAAGATTCAATCAATAGAGGAAGCAATGGTTCCCATCCAGTGCCAAACGGTATCATAAAAGTAAAAACTTCCTGTAAAAATTACTAATTCAGATTTCAGTGTTTGCAAAAAATTCAGAATATCATTTTTTTCACCGAGATTTTCAGCCGCGCCCAGGATATTTTTTATTTCTGAATAGTTAGCCGCACGCTCAACACTTAATGGATAATAATAAATTTTCCCGGTGTTTTGAAAATGATTTAAAAGTTCCAACGAAACTTTATCGTTCATCAGAGAAAGAACCATGGTCCATTGATCGGAAGGAGCTATCTTCTCTAGCTGTATTGATAACGTATTAAATGCCTCTATGTTATGAGCCCCGTCAAAATACCAATTAAGATCCGGATGTAACTTCTGAAAATGAGCATGAACAGGATAATAGCGATCTATTTTTTCAAATGCACGAATAAAATGTGCTTCTGAAATATTTAATTGTTTTTGCAGGAATTCTGTTACCCTGTAACAGATGGCCGCATTCACAGCATCAATCTGTTTCCTGCCGGCTGCATTCAACCGAATCTGATGGTTCCGGTTTTGCAATTGAATCGTATCCTGATCTTTGAATGCAGGTTGAAGGTCCATGCTTTTTATAAGCTCAGAATCAGATCTTTTTGCCGTTTTTGCTATCACTTTTACCGCTTCTGCCGGCAGATCTCCAATTACAACAGGCCGCCGGTTTTTAATAATTCCCGCCTTTTCTGATGCAATCAGACTGATTTTATTCCCGAGAATATTTGTGTGATCCAACGATATAGATGTGATGACACTCACTTCAGGTGTAATTATATTCGTGGCATCCAATCGTCCGCCAAGACCTGTCTCAATGATAGCAATGTCAACTTCCTGATCGGCAAAATACCAAAATGCAAGGCAGGTTCCGATTTCAAAGTAAGTTAAATGAATTGTATCCAGTTCATTTTCATAGATCTGAAAAAATTGAAGAATTTTATAATCCGGAATTTCGACGGTATTGATACGAATCCGCTCATTGTATTTTATTAAATGCGGAGATGTATACAGCCCCGTTTTATAGCCCGCCTCCTGGCAAACTGATGCAAGCATTTTGCAAACTGAACCTTTTCCATTGGTTCCGGCAACATGCACGGCTTTGTAACGGTTTTGAGGATTGCCGGCTGCCGCACAAAAGTCGCGGACTCTGTCCAGCGACAAATCCACCGCTCCCGCACCTGAAGATCCGAATTGAGGAATCGAATTCAGAAACCGGAACACATCCTCCGGGGTCTTATATTTACTCTCTTTCATCTTCTCAAATACTCTTTTTTATATGCAGAAAAAGCATCACAAAGATACTCAAATACGGGATCATTCGTATCAAAAATTACCTGTTCAATTTGAGAAACCGGCTGGATCTCAGAAACTGAATTGGTCATCCAGACTGCATCCGCCTTCAGCACATCTGTCAACTGAAATGATCCTTCATTAAGCGCATAATCTCCTTTTTCATGAATCAGTTTACAAAGAGCGCGCCTCGTAACCCCATTTAGAATATCACAAGACAAATCCGGTGTATAAATCCCCTGATCCTTTTTCCAGAAAATATTTCCCGTTGCTGCTCCTGAAATTCTGGCGTCAGTCGTAAACATAAGCGCATTGTCTGCGCCGAATTCTTCGGCTTGCCTCCAGGCTTTCATAAAATGAAGATTATTACAAAGTTTCAGATTTGATGGCCTAACGGTATTTGGAATCACGGTAATATCAACCGGATGCAGGATATAGTTTGTCTCAGCCGGTTTAATGTACTCAATGGTTGCTGTCATTGAAATGTTTTGATCCGGTTTATAACCGTAACCGCCACCATTTGAAATAAAAACCTGGAACCGGGCTTTCATTTCCTTGTTCGTCACGCCCGCTTTTTGAGAAATTTGATGAAACGCCTGTTTGATTGTTTCGGCTTCAGGAAAGCTGTCGGGAGATATATCCAGGTAACTCATTCCATTCTGCAGCCGCTGCAGGTGATAATCAAATTGAAGATACCTTCCTGCATAATATCGCAGAGTGATGAAAGAACCGGCACCGTATTTTAAACCGATGCTGTCAGCACTTGCAACAGCTTCACCCCTGCCTATAATTTTATGATCAAACCATATTAAATCATTGACATTATTCACATTAAAGAACTTTGTCAATTTTATTTGATAACTCCACGGCACCCTCGCCTACCTGCATATCCGAGACTGTACCATCCCGCTTCAGAATGATTTGAGACGGAACTCCGGGTACCTGTAAATCTTGAAAAAGATCAGTTCCATCTACATAAATAAAGGGGTAGTCTGTTTTTGAAATGTACTCTTTAATAAGTTCATCTCCATCTTTAACAGAGGCAGCTACTACTTTTAAGTCCGGGGTTTTCCCAGCTATCCCGGAAAGAGTTGAATGCATATTTTTTGCCTTGCCCGACCAGGTAGCCCAAAAATGAATCACAACGAGATCTCCCTGCAGATCACCAATTCTGAGGCTGTCACTTTGGTTGATGTAGGCCAGCTTTCTGTTCTCCATATCCGCATGATCCAGTGATTCTTTAAACATCTCTGACTGGTTATCTGCATATTGAAACGTACTAAAAGCAATCACCAGCAGTGTGATTACGGCGCAAACACCGATAAAAAGGTTAAAATATTTGGGGTCAAGCCTCATGTAACAGATCTGAAATGTAAAAGCAATGATTTCCTCAAAGATAAGCGGAACACCTTCGATTTCAAATTCATTTCAGAGGGTTCTGTTACGACAAAATCCGAAATAAAAAGCCTGCCCCTGCTACCGGTTGTAGATAAGCATCAGGCCGATTTAGGGCAGGTTTTGAGGAATCTGTGTTCAGATTTTTTAGTGATTAATAGTTATAGTTATGCGAGGATTCCATAATTCTCTGAATTTAAGACAATTGAGATAGTAATTACCCTGTAAAGTTCAATCTATATTTTTACCAAATTTACGTAACTTTAAAATATCTGGAGATAAGTATTGATAAAAAAAAGATAATAACCGAATAGAGCAGCACTTTTTTGTGGATTCGCTTGATTAGTCATTTGAATTCCAGATGTCATGTGTCGTTATCCATGAGCCATCGGATTGACGTTTTAAAATATTGATATATTTTGACGTTGAAACTTCAGTATCTCCACTATCTTTCGAAGTCAATGTCACTTCTGCAAAACCTCTTCCATAAGCAATTTCGCACGACACTTCTACCTCTTCGTAATAACTTTCAAGATCTGTTTCGTACTGATCAAAAATTGATTGATAGTAATCTCTTACTGCATCTCTGCCATCAAAAGAGTGGTTACCTGGTGCCATTAAAATACTATTTTCAGAAAAATGTATCGCAATACCGGCGGCGTCACCATTTCTGAAAGCTTCTGCCCTTTCAGAACTCATCTCTTTAATCGCCTGAATATCTTTTTCAACCTCTTTTCGATCACTGTTATCCTGAGTACAACCAATAAATATAATTGGGATAAAAAGAATCAATGCGGTCAGCCTATATTTTTTCATGATAAAACGTTGTTTAAATGTTTTGGGGTTATTTTCATTATCCAACCTTAATTAAATACTAAATTACTCCGAATGCATATATAAATGCCTCATGTATCAGATTTGAAGAAATAGAAATTTATGCAGCATTAATTTTACCAGCGTTTAAGATCAGTTCGATAATTGATTTTCGATTTGTCTGATTAGCTCTTCAATCTGTGAACTTCCGGGTTGTATGCGATCTAGTATTTTAGTCTGTTCCAGGGCTTTTTCGTATTCTTCACTCTGGTAGTACAGGGTAATAAGTCCGTACAGATAGTCCGGATTCTCCGGTTCCAGTTCCAGCGCCCGACGGTAGGAGGCCTTGGCTTCTTCCAGTCTGCCTGCCGTCTGCATGGCAATTGCCTGGTTGTAGTGAACACGGCTGTTACCGGGCATCCGTTCGGAAGCCTTATCAAAATAGGAAATGGATTCCTCCAGCCGGTTCTCTTCTGCCAGCAGCAGCGCCAGCGAATACCAGGCTTGACCAAACTCCGGTTCCCGGCGGGTTACCTCTTTCAACTGTTCTATTGCCTCCCGGTTGTTTCCCTGCCGGTTCAGAAGGTAGGCCAGGTTCATCCGGGCGGGATGAAAATATGGATCTCTTTCCAGCGCTTGCCGGTAGGCTTCCCTTGCTTTGGCATCCTCTCCAAGCTTCTCATAATACTGCCCCCGGTTCATCTGTCCCTGCGGGAAATAGGCGCTGACGTCAAGGTAGTGTTCATATTCGTCCATTACGGCATCTTGTTCTTCACCGGCAAGACGGCGATAGTCTGACAGGCTCTCAACGGCGGACAGCCGGACAGCCCGGGCCGGGTCTGAGTACAGGTTTCTTAGTTGAGACCTGTTATCTTGTTCCAGCCGTGCCAGGGTCCGTGCGGCGCTCTTGCGTACCAGCGGGTTTGTATCTTTCAGCGCCCGCTCCAGCACCGACGGACTCTCCCGGCCGGGAAATTGTCCAATATACCACAGGGCCGTAGCGCGAATCATCTCCGGCTGGGTGGTATCGGCAATAAGATGGTTAAGCCTGTCCGTGCTTGCCACATCCCCACTATAGGCAGCAGCAAAAATGTCCGGATAACGGTTTTTTCCCACAGGCCCATACCACTCTTCCACCGCCTCTGCTGCCCAGGAGGCGGGCTGATCCGTATGGCACCCCGTGCAGGCATCTGGTGTTCCGAACTGCTGATTCAGATCGGGACGCGGAACCCGGAAGCCGTGGTCACGACGAAAGTCCACCTGCATGTAGTAGCGGCCGGTCATGTGGCAGTTAATACATTGTGAGGATTCGGTGTTCGGCTCATGAAAATGGTGCTCCGGACTATTGTACCGGGGCTCGTGACACTGCATGCAAAGACTGTTATCATCGATATTGGCCTTGAGCTGCAGACTGTGAGGATCGTGGCAGTCGCTGCACTGAACCCCTTCGGCGTGCATCCGGCTTTGCAGAAACGATCCGTACACATACACCTCCTCCTTGATCTGCCCGTCGGCGAAGTAATTCTGTGGGTGGGGTAATGATGGATCGTAATGATTCAGATAGTCTCCGGTGTGGGGAAAATTATTGGTCAGCTTCTGCCGCAGTGAGTGGCAGGGGGCACACGTGCTGATCTCAATCGCCTGAGAGGGATTGCCGGCAAATGCCAGATCTTCGCGGATTCGTTCCGAGGGGGCACGCTGACCCTCCTCGCTATCCATCAGCTCCGCGTGCTCCAAGCCCGGCCCGTGGCAGGACTCGCAGCCGACAGTAATGCCCGAATAGGTTGTGTGAAACGAATCCGCTTCCGCCATATAATTCAGGCTTACATTGGTCGAGTGGCAGTCGGCGCACATCGTATTCCAGTTCATCGCACCGCCCGTCCAGTGCAGCCAGTCCTCTGTGGCAAAGGTCTCATCCGGATAAAGCGAAAACCACTCCCCTTTTTCAGTATTCCAGGCCGCATGAAGAGCCTGTAGTTTGCCGCTTCCAATATCCACCAGGTACTGCTGCAGCGGCTCCCAGCCGAAGGTGTATTCCACTTTATAAGTCTGTTGTTCGCCTTCCGGCCCGGGTGCCTCCACCAAATAGTCCTCATCTTCGCGAAAAAACCGGTAACGGTCCTCCCCGTCAGTAAACCGGACATCGCTGAAGTCTCCTCTAACGGTTTCCGGTGTTGGCGCAGCCATCGCATAATCGTGATGAGAGCCTTTCCAGTCCTCCCACTGTTTTTCGTGGCAGGATTGACAAGTCCGGTCTCCGACAAAACGGTGATTAAAATCTTCACCGGAACCACCGTCCGGCGTGGTGCCTGTCCCCTCCTCCCCGCTGCGGCTGCAGCTGTAGGCCAGGCAAAAACAGGCAAACACGACCACGATGAGTCCGGCTTTAAAAAGTGGTGTAAGAGTCATGTTTGTTTAAGTAATTCTGGGAATTTCCCAGCCCTTTTGCATTTTGTTGAGTGCTTTTCGAAATCCCGATTCTTCGGGCGTTTTCAGTTTTCCCCCTGCAATAATTTCACCACCTCTTCATGGCCGTTGTTTCTTGCAAAATCCAGGGCTGTCTCGCCATCACCATCTTTCAGGGCGGGGTCGGCTCCGTGTTCGAGCAAAACATTTACTACAATAGCATGGCCTTCGGCTGCTGCAAACATCAGTGCCGTCCATCCTTCCAAATCATCTGTAATGTCCGGCCTGGCTCCGGCTTCAAGCATAATCCGAACGGTATCAGAAAACGGGCCGCTGGAGGCAAACATAAGTGGCGTTCGGCCGTCCCTGTTGCGGGCATTAACATCGGCTCCGTGCTCCAAAGCCATCCTTACAATCTCCTCGTGGCCGTTAAACCCCGCCAGCATCAAACACGTTTGTCCGGCCGGATCCGAAATATTGATATCCATGCCATCTTTGATCATCTGGCTGACACTACCGGATTCTCCCTCATGACACGCAGCCAGCAGATTTCCGTTTACCGCAGCAGCGCCACCCTGACTTTCTTGAGCCGGCTCTCTCGATTGTTCCGTTACGGAATTAGAGTCCGCCTCCTCTCCCCGGCTGCATTGCAGAATAACCGGCAGAAATAACAAAAGTAAACAGAATATTTTCGGTAAACGCATAAGAAAGAAATATACTTTTCCTGTCACCCAAATTACAGTTTAAAATTCCTTTCCTTTCACTCTTTCAAATTTCATTAGTTTTTCTATCAATTTTCTGTT
>CAZFAJ010000025.1:26518-35742 GCA_964517005.1 uncultured Balneolaceae bacterium
TCTTCTGTCAATGCAACGGTTTGCCGGGTACCGTCGAACCAGATGATTTCCAGTTCCGCAGGTTCCGGTTCAACCCCCAAAACCTGCCTGGTGCTGTTTTGGCTAAAGCCGGAGCCGCCGGTTAGATACCTCGCAGGACCTGCAGTTCCGTTTTTGTATTTGATTCTTATACGGCTTCCGATGCCATCCGGATTGCTGTCGGGACCGACAAGCTCAATAGTGATCCCGGTTTTGGATGAGCGGTTCAGATAAAGTTTTGTATCCGATCCGGTTTGGGCAACGGCCAAATCCGTTTTTCCATCTTGATTAAAATCACTAACTGAAGCTGACATCTGTTCACCATACACCCGGATGCCGCTTTTATGGCCGGGTACAGGTTCGAAATTTCCTTCTCCGTCACCACGTAAAATCAGTCCCCTGCCCCCGTCCTGCCGCGGCACGTGAGCGGGAAACCCAAAGAAGTTCTGGCTTAAAAAAATGTCTTCAAACCCGTCGTTATCAAAATCTGCAACCACCGGCAGGTTCGCAATCGTGAACTGGGAATATTCCGGCAGTGCCCGCGCGGTAAACTCACCACCCCGGTTCAGGAATAGTGTATGTTCAAGCGTATTTATCTCACGGGACCAGATCTCATCCGGAGAATATCCCAATATTTCCTGCAGGGTTGATGTTGCAAAATCACGATGCGACCGCACATTTCTCAACACCACTTCCGGAATCGAGGCAAAGTCATTCAGCATTCGCCGGGGCACCCAACCCTCTTTTTCCGGATGAGCGTAGGCTTCTATGATGTCCACTACACCGTCGAGATTGAAATCATTATAAAACATTTTCAGCGATTTACCGGATTCGGCCCGGTATGGGCTGTTCAGGCCCAGGTTTGCAGCTACAATATCAGGCAGCCCGTCATTATTAAAATCCCCAACCGCAATACCGTTCCACCATCCTTTATATTGATCAAGCCCGGCGTCCGCTGTGATTTCCGTAAACCGCCCGTTCTCGTTCCTGAATAATCCAAGGGCGCCCCAATACGTACTGAGAAGCAGGTCCTGATCCCCGTCATTTTCAAAGTCGAAAAAGATGGCGCCGGTCACCGGCCCGGATTCATTCAAAATCTCCGAATTTTCAGTATCCGGACGAAACGTCCCTTCGTCGTTGATATAGAGATAGGAAGAGACCGGTTCCGGATACCTGCCGGGACGATAGCTTCCCCCGACAAACAGGTCCGGATATCCGTTGCCGGAATAATCACCTGCAGCAAGAGTTTCCATGGCCGCATCATCCCTATGGATTATATCCGTTTCCGAGCCGTTTTTGCCGGTTTCATCCTGAATGATAAAACGAAATGAGTCCGGTTGTGCCATGTCAAATTCAGACAATCCGCTAATCAATCGTGTACGCCCTTTTTCATGCCATGCAATCACCGTTTTTATTTCGGAATTGCCGGTATTCTCTGCATTATACTGTGATTCCCGCTGAAATGTACCGTCCCCCTGGTTTTTGAATATCGAAAGAGCTTCGTTCTTTCCGGAGGTGACGTACATATCATCAGACCCGTTGCCGGTGAAATCAAACCAGCCGGTTGCCGGTCCGGTTCTGCTCAATTGAAACGGCAGCAATGGCTGCAATTCAAAGTCATCGATATGATTTGACTCATGTTTGTGATCTATCCTGTCTGAGACATCTTCAAATTGGATTTTGAAATCTTCATTTAACGTGACAGGTGTTTCTTCTCCTGGTTCTCCTGCCCCGGATTCATGGATTTCGTAGATACGGTTGGATTTTACCCCATCGATCCTGCTGATTTTGCCGGATGGCCACCTTACCTTTAACCGGTGTTCTCCGTTTTTGTCTGCAGCAAACACGATCATCGGTTCCGAAGAGGACAGATAGTCACCTCCGAGCGCCATCTCCTTATTCTGATCCGGCAATTCGCCACGACTCAGTTCAACGCTTGCACCGATTCCCAGGCTGTTTCCACCCTCTCCTCTCAGGCGGACAGCAATCCGTGGTGCCGTAGAACTGTTTTCATAGACGGCAGCTTCTTCATTGAACCGGTTAATCACAATATCCGGATCGCCGTCATTATCCAGATCCGCAACTGCCATTCCGTGCGAGACATCCTCATCAGTAAAACCCCATTCAGAACTTTTATCTGAAAAAGTCATGTCTCCGTTATTCCTTAGCGCCTTGTTGGGTAAAAGAAGCGGCGGGAATTCGAGAACATAGCCTTTAAAATCGCCGGCTCTCCTTGCCATTTGTTGTCCCAGCATGCGCTGTGCGTCCAGATCCTGGATATCATGTGAAAAACCGGTATTTATGAGAATATCCTCATAGCCATCGAGATCCACATCCAGAAAACGGGTAGCCCACGACCATTCCGTTGCAGCAGTGCCTGAATAGTGGGCGATTTCACTGAAGGTAGCATTTCCCCGGTTCAGGTAGAGAGAATTCCTACTGTAGAGAGGCCTGTAGTCACTATCCGTTACTTTATCCTGAAAAGGGTCGAATGAGATTTGTTGTTGCAGGCGTCTTTCGTGCTGTGGACTCAGCATTTCCGTCACAAAAATATCGGTATGCCCGTCCCTGTTGATATCTGAAAAATCAACAGACATGGATGAAAAGCTGAAATTCCGGATTGTATGATTACCAATTTCCTGGAAAATCCCGTCTCCCCGGTTGATCCAGACTTTATCGGGAGTCCAGAAATCATTACTGACATAAAGGTCGGGATGCATATCCCCGTTGATATCCTGAAATTTTGCGGTCAGGCCCCAGCCGTGTGTTAACCCTTTTGCATTCCCGTCACTATTTAAAAAATGACTTCCCAAATCAGATATCTTAGAAAAAGTTCCGTCACCGTTATTAACGTATAGCTCATCCATTTCTCCTTTTTCCCTGAAATCCGGCGGTTTATTATCATTTGGAAAAAGAACAAAGTGCTCATCATACGGAGGAACAAGTTCATACCGGTCACCTGTTTTTCTCGTAATATTTTGAAGAGTCAGGTTTTTTAGCCCGAAAATATCCTTGGCCGATTTTTGCTTGTAGTTTGTTATGTACAAATCGAGGTAACCGTTTCCGTTTATATCCGCCACCGCGATTGTTTTGCTGCCTCTGCCTGCTTCCAATCCGCTTTCCGTATGCATATTGAACGTTCCATTGCCGTCATTAAGATAGAGGGAATTCTGATGGTCGAGTGAAGTTATGATCAGGTCCGGATGTCCGTTGCCATTCACATCCGCAAAAGCAACTCCCGTTGAACGAAACCCTGTATGGGCAACCCCGGCATCATCTGTAATATCTTTGAACCGGAAACCGCCCAGGTTTTTATACAATTTATTCGGTCCGTCAAGGCTTGCAAAATAGAGGTCAACCAGGCCGTCAGCGTCAACATCTGCGGCTGCAACGCCCGAGCCGTTTAACAGGATCTGATTGTCTGCGATGAGGTCATCAGGTACGCGATTGGCAAACGTGATATGGCTATGGCCGGAATCTATCTTTTCAAAACCGGTTTTACCCCACCATCCGGGAGAGAGTTCTGCCCATCGATAGCCGTCATCATCTACCCATTCACGGGATGATTCAAAGGTACAAGACGCGAATAGCAAAATCATCAAAAAAGCTATCCACGCATTTTTTTCTTTATGGATGATGTAATTCAAAGCGGATGATAAACAATTAAAATTCCTGACAAAACTGAAAAGTGTTCAGTTCGCTGCATCCCTCATTTCGACTCGAAACCCGTATGTGAATTTGTCTCTTTTTATCAAGAAGCACATCGTGGTAAACAAAATCGGTAATTTCATCCCTGTATTGCGTGAGCGGCATCGAATTCCATTCGTGTCTACCGTTACAACCGGTTACAAGATAATAACCCTCATTTAGTTGTTGCAGCCGTTCCATGATTGAATGGGCACCAAAGAGCATTAAAAAACCGGTGGCTTCTGCCGGACAGTAATGATGCGATGCCGTACCGTAAGGCACCAGCTGATCACAGGTACCGTGAAAAAGCTGAGTCGGGATTGCATTTTCTTTGGTTATATGATTGATGTTCGAAGTTGCACCGGCCATCGAAATCACGCCGCCATATGAAAACTCATCAGGCAAAATTGACCCGGTTGAATCCTTTTTGGTCCGGTTCCAGTAGGCGGCGGGCAGAACTGCTTCTGCTCCTGCACTGCTGCCAACTATCACAATTTTTGAAATATCAATAGCAAACTCCTCTTCATTCCGAATAAGAAAAGCCACTGCCCTGTTGATATCCTGAGCCGTTTTTAGGAAAGTTTGAATTTTTTGGCCCGCACTTACATCGCAGCCAAATGATTTCCCCTTCCTTTGAAGTGTATAACTCATAGTGGCTGTTACATAACCTTTATGTGCCATATGCCTCAGGAAAGATTCATGGTTCGGATGATCACGTTCGCCGCCCGAAAATCCTCCTCCGTGGACATATAAAATCACCGGGCGGTCCGGAGAGCGATTCTCAACCGGATCAAACAGATCCAGCGGCAACTCCTCATCCGACTTGGTGAAGTACGTGTAGGTGTTTTTCTCAACTGTTGCATACAAGCTGTCAAGATATTGAGTCTGAGCCCGGATTTCATCGGTAAAAACGGATAGAATCAGAATCAATATCCATCCGGTAACCTCGGCTTTTTTTAAATATTTCACATCAATAAAAGTTAGATTTGATAAAGATGGTTTCTTTTTAAAAGTAGTAAAAAATGTTCAATCGGTATAGTAAGTGAAAATCGATGAGACTAATTATCACACAAAATTACAAAATGTTCTAGCTCTTACCATATTGCCGACTGCTTTAGCCATGGAGCCATGGGTTAATCAATGGAATGTCACAATCCTTGAAATCATTTACATTGCATGTAACGATAGTCATTCCGCGGGATCGTGCAATACCTGCAATTTGTGCATCAAACTGGCTAATTGGATGTCCCTTTTTAGGTTTTTTTGCTGCTACATGGGCATATTCTGAAGCGGCTGCGATGTCAAATGGTAAAATCCTTCCACTAAAATCTTCAGAAAACATCGATTCGGATGTTTTAACAAGTCTGTTTTTGCGCCGGCCATTGGGAAGTAGCATAAGCCCATACAGGATTTCAGCCTGTGTAATTGCGGTTATGAAAAGTGAATAGATAGATTGTGACTCAACCCATAGATAAACATTTGAATCGGGTTCCGGCCTCATTAATTCCGAAATTACATTTGTATCAAGTAAATACATTAGCTGAAATCCAGAGGTTCCCGGATGGGCTCTCTTGGCAGCTCCGGCAGGTTTACGCCACCCAATGGCTTAAAACGTTTCCTGATGGCTGATGCAAGATCTTTTGATTGATCCGCTTCTTTTGAGAGTGCCGAATTCAAAATAATTCTTGCCTCTTCTTCCATGGAGTGTCCGTGCACCGCAGCCCGGATTCGCAGCCGGGACTTTGTCTGTTTGTCCAGGTTTCTGATAGTGATACTTGCCATTTTTTTTATTTTAAAATTAATCATTGATTGCAAATAAATCAATGCAATAGATATACTCTTTGAAATGTGTGTATTTACTACCAGAAAGGAGAGTATTCCTCTCCAGTACCTCTTCCGAATTGGTACCCACAAATACCTTGAAATCACCCGGCTCGAACACCCGGTTCATATCAATATCATACATCGCCAGGTCATTGGGTGTTAAGGTAAATGAAACGGTTTTGGTTTCTCCCGGTTCCAGGGTCACCTTTTCAAATCCCCGAAGCTCTTTCACCGGACGGGTTACACTTCCGACCAAATCCCTGATGTAAAGCTGAACGACTTCATCGCCAGAAACATCACCGGTATTTTTTACATCCACAGATACTTGTAAGGAGTCCGAAACTGACATGGACGATTTATCGAGGCTCAGGTTGTTGTATTCGAAGGTTGTATAGCTGGAATGTTTTTGTCCGCCCAGCCAATGGCCAGTGGGCGCCCTGCCATTAATACCATCACAACCGGAGTACACGTTTCATGGATGGCTTTCAAGAACTCCTCCTGAACACCCGGGAGGTCAAGTGTTGCCCGGCTGGCTGCTTCCCCGCTCATCAGGACCTTTTCACCGACAGCGACGATAGCAACATCGGCATTCCGGGCAAGATTAACCGCTTCATTGAAACCAGCGGTTGATGGATCCGTAAAATCGACGCCCCCGGCATGAAAACAGTGATTCCTTCGGAAACATAATTACGAATGCCTTCGAGCAAGGTCACATTGTCTTCTGCCCTGCACGCTCCCGACCAGGACCCCAGCATCTCCTCTTTATTATCGGCAAGGGGCATCAGCACAGCTATCCGGTTTAGCTCTTTGGAAAGAGGCAATACTTCTTCATCATTTTTAAGCAACACAACGACTTTTTTGGAAATTTCAAGTGCCAGGTCCATAAACTTCTGTTTCATCAGTGTATTCTCTTCCCGTTCAGCGTCCAAAAACCGAATCAAGATAAGGGTCTTCACCTGCACTCTCCGCAATTTAAAACAAGAGAGTTTTACCTTACATCAAATAATGCTTATTCACTTCATCCCACATTTGCTCCGTTCCAGAATGAAGGGAATCACCGAAATTGTAAACAAGCGGATGTCCGTTATACACCTCAAAATATCGTTCGTCTTTAAGCTCTTTGAGATCTTCAGACGTTACGGCCCAGCCGAAATTGGGATGATTGATATGAGGAAACATTGGCACTCCGGTTTCCTCACGATGTTCAAGCACTGCATCAATATTGTTTTGCATCACATCCACCAAACTGTTACCTCCCTGCGGCTCAATCAATTTCAGAATATTGGTCGTATTTACGTGTATAGCTTTGCCTTCAAAACGGTCACTGATCTCTTCGGATTTAATGATCAAAAATGTACCATCTTCTTCAAACAGGGTACGGTATTCCTCCAGGGTCTTTAGCCTGACACGAAAGTGGTCTTCATTCTCTTCATATTCCACCCACTCGTCTCCAAAAATGTCCAGATAATTCCGGAATGTTTTTTCATGCGGCGATTCTTTTTGGATATCGATCCATTTTTCACCTTCTGCCAGAATATTGTGATCCGATAAGGCAACAAAATCATAATCCTGATCTTTATACCATCTCATAATCATTTCCGGGTAATCATTGCCGTCACTCCAGTAGGAATGGGTGTGGAGGTTGCCTTTGTACCATTGAGTTTCGGGGGTCTTCGAACATGAACTTAGGATAAAAAGCATTCCAAAGAGACAGATTATCTTCAGAATGTCGTTTACAGACTTTTTAAAATGAAATAGAATGTATCTAAAGAACAATCCCGGACGATTAAAAAATGAATGTTGTTGTTTCATTTTATGACCTTATCGTTTTCTGTTTTATAAAAATGTTGCCTTCATGTCTCACCAATAGCTTCTTCCTCTTCATTAAAAAGCCGTGCAGTAATAACCGATGTTTGAGTTACATTTATCAGCTCCTTGTACCTATCTGCCTTTTTTGAAGGAATTGATCCGTCCATTGTGTATCTGATTATTCCTTCTATACCGGAGGTTAGATAAATTTGAACTGAATCCCGGAAAGGAGCTTCCCAGCTTCGTTTCGTTTTCCACAATTCGGAAAGTGGCATAACTAAATTACCTTCTATTCTGGCTTTAAGAGGATGAAATTCATATTTGCGGATAACAGAAAACCCGAACGGTTCGCCACCCGGTGTAAATGCTTTGGCCCTGAAAGATGTCGTTTTATCCAATCTAATTGGTTTTGAATACCCTGGAGAGGTATTTTTTATTTTTGATTCATTTAGTGAATAGCGTATCGTAAAGGCTGATTTGGCTTCGAGAGTAATGATGAGTTCGTCATCAAACCAAAACTGTTCATAGTTACGCCCTTCTTCAAGATCAGGATAAGACAACCCATCGGTTTGAATCTTTATAGGACTTATCAATCTGTTAAAAACCGAATCCGTATGGACATTACTCTTCTTAACCAGTTGAGAGTGCGTTCCGGTTCCAGTGTTGCATTCCAAATCCGTTCACTCATGGCCGGAAGCCTTGGAGCTATTGTTGGCAATTCCACATACTGAGATTGGGCCCACGAGGCCATAGAGGCTCCGATAAACTTATCGGTTTGCTCCAGTTGAATGGGATTGTAGGCCGGGGCATCTTTAAGCCAGTTTTCCCATCTGTATATATTCCAGTATTTCAGGATCATCCTCAAAATGATTGAAATTTGCTTCATCGGCTCCAATGTGGATATAAGGCGTGGTTTGAAATACGTCAGAAACCTCAGCGATAATTTTGTCAAGTGCTGCATACACTTCTTCTTTTCCGATGTTAATGGTAATATCATTTTGCTGCCATTGGGAAATACCAAAAAGATCAGGCATGCGATTAACAAATTGACGTGAATGGCCAGGCATGTCAATTTCAGGTACCAACGTCACTCCATGATCGCGAGCAAATTGATCCAATTCCCTTAATTGTTGTTTGGTGTAGTGCTTTTCGGGAGTGGGAAGATCCGGGAACGTTTCTGTGGGAAATGTAAATAATTCGTTATCAGTAAGGTGCAGCTGCAAATAGTTGATTTTATACCACCTGCAAAGCAAAATAATTTTCTTGAGCTGAGAGGGTTCATGCCAGTTTCGTGCCAAATCAATAAGGAGGCCACGATATTGTGAATCCGGATGATCTTCAATTATACCACGTGGTACCTCAATATTTACATTTTTGTTTGTGATCAGCTGCATCAGCGTAACCGATCCTGAAGCCACAGAAGCATAGCTTGCCCCGGATATAACAACAGAGTTTCCAATGTCAATCTGATATTTATTCTCTGCAAGCTATTTGTCGATGTTTAAATGAACTTGGGCCTTATTTGATTTCGAAATTTTATTAACATTTCCACCAGTTATCATATTGAACTCGTAATCAAGCACATTTACGAGCGGCGAGAGTTCTGCATCATTTATATAAATATTTAATGATGGCTGAAGTATCAGGTCCGATCCTGAAAGCGTTATCTTTTCGGGGTGAGGTATTACGTTTGCAACCGCGTCTTCTTTTAGATGAGAATAGCTGCCAAAAATCCCCAGCGGAATTAAAATTAAGATCAAATATAATATTTCGGCTCTTATTTTCATCTGGTTAAGTATGATTACTGTTTCATTTGCTCAAAGCCAACCGCATCAAGCATCGGGTTTATTTCGGGATTCGACATAAATAGCTCCCATATCAAACCT
>CAZFAJ010000026.1:0-13409 GCA_964517005.1 uncultured Balneolaceae bacterium
TTTTTTTGATTTAGTTTTATGGAGACAAGAATCAGGCGAGCTTGATAATCAGCTCAGCTGTTCGTGCAGAGTATCCTGCCTCGTTATCGTACCATCCGATTACTTTTACAAGCTTGCCGTCAACTTTCGTGAGGCCGCTGTCAAAAATGCAAGAATGGGTGTTACCGATTATATCAGTAGATACCAACGCACCGTCACTGTATTCCAGAATTCCTTTCAGTGGACCGTCAGCGGCTTTTTTGAAAGCATTGAGAACGTCAGATTCGGTTACATCTTTCTTAACAACAGCTGTAAAGTCAGTCAGAGACCCATCGGGAACCGGAACCCGGACAGCGCCGCCGTCAAGCTTGCCATCAAGGTGAGGCAGTACCAGCCCAACAGCTGCTGCAGCACCTGTGGTGGTTGGAACGATATTGTGGGCGGCAGCACGTGCACGCCGAAGATCTTTATGCGGCCCGTCAACAATTTGCTGATCTCCCGTATAGGCGTGAATGGTCGTCATGAAACCTTTCTCAATACCAAAAGCCTCATCCAGTACCTTTACCATAGGTGCGAGGCAGTTGGTTGTACAACTTGCATTCGAGTAGATTGTTGAATCTTTATCAATATCATCATCATTCACACCAAGAACTACGGTTTTTAATCCTTCGCCGCTACCAGGTGCAGATATAACTACTTTTTTGGCACCTGCGTCAATATGTTTCTGGGCATCTTTTACCTTTCTGAAAAGCCCCGTAGATTCAACAATGATTTCTGCTCCAAGCTCTCCCCACTTCAAGTTGGCAGGATCACGCTCTGCAGAAACATCTATATTCTGACCATCAATCACTAAATTCGTACCATCTGTTTTCACTTCACCTTCATATATTCCATGAACTGAATCATATTTAAAAAGATGAGCCAGGGTAGTTGCGTCAGTCAGGTCATTCACTCCCACAATTTCAATTTTATCACTGTAATTCTCAAAGACAGACTTTGCTACCAGCCGACCAATTCGTCCAAAACCGTTGATTCCTACTTTAATTTTTGCCATTTCTATTTTACTCTTTTGTTTTCAAATTATCTGCCTCTCAGCAGTTTAGTTATTTATCCTTTAAAATAACTTATATATCGCATTCATTCCATTAAACAATAGAAAAAGATATTGTTTTTTAGTTACTTTCGGTGCATGGCAGCGATTTTCTTTGATCTCATTTTTTGATTATCCGGTAAGCAGGTAAATAGATTTTGATCATCTCCTAACTTATCTCAATTTGTGTATGTGGTGGGTGAAGATTGTATGATTTACCCGACAGTATGAAATGCTTTACCCTTGGTACAATTATTTACTGTCAGTTTCACTACCGGTGACATATTGCAAAAAATAGACATTTTAAGAGCTTTGAACTCCCCTCTCGAGTTGAATGCTTTTTGAAATCCCGGGCATTCGGGGAGGGGACAGAATCACAAAACAACGCAAAGCGTCCGTTTGGGATGTGTTCGATGAGACCGTGAAGCAGGAAACCGGATCTGATCCAGTTCAACGTAATGGAACTCACCCCTCGTAAAACTCATCCGGCTTTGCCGGTTCGTTTGAACTTTTTCGCTTACGCGTTCAAAAGATGAGCCCTCTCCAAGAGGGGACTTCTGGCCTGTCAACTCCACAATAGTGTTGCCCGCAGTTGGACAAATTTATGTGCTCAGGATGACAAACCACGTTCTTAGTAACCGGCGGCGCTGGAAAACCGTTGTTCGTATCCGAATACTGGTGCGCCGTTCATTAACTATCAATCATCCAGATCTACATCTTCGGGGATCTCGTCTGATTCACTATTGATTAACTCATCGAGTTCATCACTGTCATCAGAATCTTCATCATCCTCAGCAACCGGCTCGATTTTCTTTTTCTTTACTACCGGTTTTGCCCCTGCTCTGCGAAGCTGCATCACGATATCAGTATTGTCATTGTCAAGAGCGATGTTCAGTGCTGTTTCACCGTTTTTATCCCTCAGCCGCACATTCGCCCCATTATCCAGAAGCAACTTAACGACTTCACTGTGTCCTTCACGTGCAGCAAGCATCAATGCTGTCTGTCCCCATCGCTGCTGAGAATTTACATGTGCACCGGCATCAATTAATAGCTTAACAGCATCGGCATAACCTTCACGGGCGGCCATGATGAGTGCAAGGTCACCAACCGGTGTCCCTTTTTCAAGTAAATAGCTGATCATTTTCGTGTTACCATTTTCAGCAGCCCGGTTCAATGCGGTTGCTCCCATTTTAGTGGTCAATGCAGGATCAGCGCCATTCTCCACCAGGTATTCAACTACATCAATGTGATCGTTCTCTGCTGCATAGATCAGTGCTGATGTGCCATTCTTATGTACCTCGTTAAGATCTGCACCCTCAATATGTAATCTTCTGACCTCATTTAGATTGCCGTCTTTTGCGGCCTGTAAAAATTTGGGGAGCTCTTTATTCATAAAAAAATATTTTGGGATAATTTATCTTCTAATTCAAGTTGACCATTATATCTTAAATATATTGGTATAAATCAACTCCTTTTACTCACTTCCCGGTGAAAGTTTCATACATTTTTTTGCGTCGGAAAAACTTCATCAGTTAAGTTTCTTCAGCTCATAACCATTGGCAAACTCCGGACCGCTCATTCGTTTAGTTCCCGGAAGCTGGACTTCAACCAGTTCAACGCTCCCCTCTTTGCATCCGGCCAGTAATTTATGATCCCGGAGTATCAAATCGCCGGGTTCCATGTCAAGATCCGGACCAACCCGTGAGCGGTATAAATTCATCTTTTTGTCCTCGTACTTGCACCAGGCTCCCGGAAAAGGGCTCAGTCCCCGTATTTTGTTGTGAACATCCCGGCCGGGCATGTTGAAATTAATTCTGGCATCTTCTTTGAATAGCTTCGGGGCCGGCGTTGCCAAATTGTGATCTTGCTGAAAAGGTTCATAATTACCGGATTCAATTTTATTTATCGATTCAAGCAAAAGATCAGCTCCAAGTATTTTCAGCCTGTCGTAAAGTTCTCCGGTTGTTTCATCAGGCCTGATAATCGTTTTTTTCCTGTCAATAATCAGGCCGGTGTCTACCTTTTCACTGATAAAGAACACCGTGCAGCCCGTTTCGGTTTCACCGTTCATGATGGCGTGATGAATCGGTGCGGCCCCGCGGTATTTGGGCAGAAGAGATGCATGCAGGTTTACAGAGCCCTTGTACGGTATTTCCAAAACTTCTGACGGTAATATCCGGAAAGCTACAACCACAAGCAGGTCAGGACTCAATTCTTGCAGATTATCCTGAAACTGCCTCTCATTTAAATCTACAACATCAATTACAGGAAGCTTAAGCTCAAGTGCGGTTCTTTTAACATCCGTAGGTTCTTTTTTACTTCCCCTTCCGCGGCGTTTGTCCGGTCCGCTTACTACGGCCAGGATATCGTGTTGTGAATTGGCCAGTTTTTTTAAGCCCGGAACGGCAAAATCCGGCGAGCCCATAAATACAATACGCATTAGATCATTTTTTTGTTTAGTGTATCAAAATGTAACCATTCTGAACACCGAAATAAATGCGAATTGCATTATACTCTCGGAACAAGCGGATAATCTGTTTCAAGCCTGCCCTGATCTATTTGCTGAAGCTTTTTCTTGTGAAGGCGGCGCTTGAAAGCACTCAAATGATCTATAAAAAGAATTCCTTTCAAATGGTCATACTCATGCTGTATTACTCTTGACATCCATCCGGAAGCTGTCAATTTTTTACTATTGAATTCTCTGTCCAGATAAGAAACGGTGACAATTTCAGGTCTTGCTACTTCATCTCTGAGCTCCGGAATACTCAAACAGCCTTCTTCATATTTCACGTTAGCTCCTTCAAGACGATCAATCACCGGATTTATAAAAACGAGCGGGCCATGCTTTTCCTCTTCCTCCTCCTCCTCGCTTGTCATTTCATCAGTATCGGTAATAAAAAGCTGAACACTTCTGCCGACCTGTGGAGCAGCGAGTCCCACCCCATTCGAGTTATACATGGTTTCAAACATGTTGTCGATTAACTCTTGCAGTTCAATGCTGTTCTCTGAAACCGGTTTTGTTTTTTTTCTGAGTACCGGATCATTATATGTCACTATCGGTAAAATTGCCATATTCAAAAATCAGGATTTGATTCCAAAAAATTGGTGAGTATAATGGCTGCTGCGGCCTGATCAACTCTGCCCTTTTTTCGCCGTTTCATCTTGGGTACTCCGGCATCAATCATCACCTGAACAGCCTGTTTTGAGGAATACCGCTCATCCATTGTAAAGATCTCCTGTTCCGGGAGAATCAATTCAACCTTTTTAATGAATGCACGAACAAGTGCCGTGGCGTCTGTTGCATAACCTTGCGGAGTAAGCGGCCAGCCAATAACAATGCCACTGACCGGCCCCTCTTCTTTGGCTTGCCTTTCCAGTTCTTTCAGAGATTCGTTGGGGCTGTAGGTTCCAACCGTATTTGCAACCATCCGCAATAAGTCGGTTCTGGCTAATCCAACGCGTTTGGAACCAACATCAACCCCTATCAGTCTTCCGTAGTTTTCCAAGAATAATGGCTCCTTAGCTGTCTGCGTTTTCAAGTTCTTCCATCGGCTGCTTCAAAAAGTTCTTTAGCCTTTTTCCGGGTTTAAAATGGGTTTTCCTGTGTCTCGGTACATAGATTACTTCATTTGTTTTCGGATTTCGTGCTTTCGGCTTTGCTTTTGTCTCTTTCACTTCAAAAACTCCAAAATCACGCAGTTCAATTCTGCATGTGGGGTCTGCTTCGAGCAGGGTGTCACGCATTGAATTGATAACGGCATCAACCCATGGCTCTGCCTGATTTAGAGGTACATCTTGTGATTCTGCAACCTTGCGTACGAGGTCTCTTTTTGTGTATGTAAACATCTGATTTTATTTATTAAGATTCTGTATTTAGATATGTTATTTGTTTGCAAACGGGCTTAAATATAAGGTGAATAGAAATTTATATTTAGAATTTTTACAAACTTTGAATTATCTGATTTTTAATGAGATATCTGTTAAATAACTGTTTCATTTGAAATTTATTTTTCATTCATACCGGATGGGCCCGTACTTTTGCGGATCACAAGATGCGGTTCGAGCAATTCATGAACAACCTTTATATCTTTTTTTTCTAACTGATTTATCAGAATTTCAGCTGCCCTCACCCCCTTTTCATAAATTGGCTGATGTACTGTGGTAAGTGGTGGAAAAGTAAATCTTGAATATGGCAGATCATCAAATCCAACTATGGATACTTCTCCCGGAATATCTATTCCCTCTTCTCTTAATGCTAACAAAGCACCAATTGCAATGGTATCACTTGTACAAAATAGTGCTGTAAACTTTTGATTCATCGCTATTAACTCTTTTACCGCCTCATATCCGAAATCCTGTGTATAAAACCCGGTTATAATGAGATCTTCATTCACTTCAATTCCCTTATCTGAATGAGCCTGGCGAAATCCCCGTAACCTCTCTTTCGCCTCTTCGGCTTCAGGTACTGCCAAAAGAATTGAAATGCTTTCATGCCCATGTTCAATTAAATGAGTTGTTGCTAAATATCCTCCCAGGTAGTTATTTACGTCTACCGAACTATATTCACTGTACTCGGAATATTGTTGTTTGAATACAACAGGAAAATCATTCTTTTTCAAATCTTCCATGATCATACTTATCACCTCTAACGTATGAAGAATAAAACCATCCGTGCCAGATACATCAAAGTGAGAGTGCTTCGATTGATTTCGATTTCTTGTGTCCACAAATGAAAACCTTGTAAAATACCCTCTCCTTATGCACTCATCAAACAAACCAAGATTAAACAGGGACCAATACCCGCTACTCATTTCATTGTCCGGCCTTCGGTCGGTCAGCACACCAATTACATAAGAACGATTTTTAGCCAAATTCTGAGCACTGGCATTTGGCCTGAAACCGTATTTTTTTATCACTGTTCTGACACGGCTCCGCGCTACATCACTAACGTTTGGGTGGTCATTTAATACCCTTGACACCACCGATTTTGAAACACATGCAAGTTCCGCAATCTTATCAATATTTAATTTTTCCATTTGAAGAGTAATTACTTTACAATTCTAAACGATCTATAGATTTGAACTCATATTTCTCTTTACTCATTCAGAATTAATAAAAATTATGGATCAATCAAAACCTGACTTTAATTTAACTTTTTTTATAATATGTAACCGGTTCCATCTTTCATTTGTTAATCTCTCATTTATATTCCGATATTAAAACGGTAAATACACATTCATACTGAATCATGAATTATTCTGATGCTTCTAAAAAAGACAGATCTTTTGATGCCATTGTTATTGGCTCCGGCATAAGCGGTGGCTGGGCTGCCAAAGAACTATGCGACAGGGGATTGAAAACCCTGGTTCTTGAACGAGGCAGGCCTGTTACTCATAAAGAGGATTATCCGACTGCTTTTAAAGAACTCTGGGAATTTGAAAACAGGGGCTATCTCTCTCAGGAAGAGCTGAAAAAGAACCCGGTTGTCGCAAAATGTTATGCATACAGTGACAAAACAAAACACTTTTTCACCAAAGATGAAGAGCATCCATATATCCAGGAAAAACCGTTCGACTGGATACGGGGTTACCAGGAAGGCGGAAAATCCCTGATTTGGGCACGCGGCGGCCAGCGATGGAGTAAATACGATTTTGAAGGGCCTGCACGAGATGGTTACGGAATTGAATGGCCGTTTACATATGAAGAATTGGCTCCCTGGTACACCAGGGTTGAGCATTTTGTGGGCTGGAGCGGAAACAAAGACGGTATTGAACATTTGCCTGATGGCGATTTTTTACCACCTTTCGAGATGAATTGTGTTGAAAAAGAGATGAAACAGAAGATCGAGTCTGCCTATGACAACAGGTTTCTGGTACAGGGCCGTTGCGCCCATCTTACGGAGGTGAGGGATATTCACCGGCAACAGGGGCGCGGAATGTGCATGGCCCGGAATCGCTGTTATCGCGGATGTCCCTATGGTGCCTATTTCAGTTCAAACAGTTCCACTCTTCCCTGGGCTGAAAGAACCGGAAACCTGACAAAGCGTATGAATTCTGTGGTTCACTCCATTATTTATGATGAGAGCAAAGGCAAGGCAACAGGTGTTCGGGTTGTAGATGCCGACTCCAAAGAGATGATTGAATACTATTCAAGAATTGTATTTGTAGATGCTTCTTGCATCAATTCGAATCTTATTCTTCTAAACAGCAAGAGCAGCCGTTTTCCTGACGGCCTCGGAAATGATAACGGTACTTTGGGCCGCTATCTGTCATTTCACAACTACAGAGGCCGCATTAGTGCCGTTTACGAAGGATTTAAAGACCAATATTATATCGGAAGACGGCCTACCGGGCCCGTTATGCCCCCTTTCCGAAATCTTTATAAACAGGAAAAAAACCTGGACTTCCAGGGAAAATACCTGGTTTCAACAAGTGCCGGAAGAGAAGGCTGGGAACGCGGAACCGGTTCTGTGAATATCGGGAAATCTTTGAAAGATGAGTTACAGGATCCGGGTGACTGGCGTATTTATATGTCGATACAGGGTGAAGTTATTCCAAGGTATGAAAACCACGTTCGCCTGAGTGAGACCGAAACAGACCAGTGGGGCATTCCTCAAATTATTACATCTGTTGATTACACAGAAAATGACGATAATATGATTCTGGATTTCCTTAACCAGGGATCAGAAATGCTTGAAAAAATTGGTGCTAAGGATATTCAGACAAATGATTCAAAGCAAGCTCCGGGACTGGATATTCACGAGATGGGTGGTGTGCGTATGGGCAAGGATCCGGAAAATTCTATACTCAATAAATGGAATCAGGTGCACAGCTGCAAAAATGTATTTGTTACCGACGGAGCTTGTATGACGTCCGTCGCTGAACAAAATCCATCTCTCACATTTATGGCCATTACGGCGAGAGCTGCCAATTATGCTGCCGATGAGATTAAAAAGGGAAACTTATGACCAAGGAATTAAAAATTTAGAATTGAGAATTGAGAATTGGTTACTCAATTGAAATTACATTGCCTGTTTTTACAGATTGATCTGCTGCTAATACAATCTTGAGAGTATTTACTACTTCATTTAAGTGGTTTGAAAGATCCAGATCTTTCTGAATAGCTTTCAGGAAATACTGCTGTTCGAGCTGACACAGTTCATCATGTCCCGGTTGTTCGGGGGTATTGATCAGTTTATCTTCATGCTTAAGATTGCCCTCTGAATCAAGCTCACTGCTGTGAATGCGCAATTGTTTAACCGTGGTATGCTCACCGATATCAGCCGAAATACCCCGGGGCTCGCCCAACGTTTTTTTATGAATGCTGACAGATCCATTCGGCCCCATAACATCTTTTATAAAATAGGATTCCTCGCTTATCATTGGCCCCCATCCCGATTCGTACCAGCCTGCCGATCCATCTTCGAAAACCACCTGTAACTGGCCGTAGTTGTACATATCCGGTTTGATATCTTCCGAAAGCCTGGCTCCGATTGCATGAACCCGTACGGGATTCGACCGGGTCATCTGGCACATCAAATCCACATAGTGAACCCCGCAATCAACAATTGGTGACATACTCTCCATAATACTTTTGTGGACTTCCCACTCATGCCCCGTACTTTGCTGATTCAGGTTCATTCGCATTACCAGGGGCTTGCCAAGTTTTTCTGTTGTTTTAATAAACTGCTTCCAGCCGGGATGATGACGCAGGATGTAACCGACAACCACTTTTTTATTTACCTGAACTGCCGTTTCAACAACGGCTTCTGCCATCCCGGCGGTTTCAGCTATTGGTTTCTCAACAAAAACATGGGCACCCGCCTTCAGGGCCAGAATTGCATACCGGGCATGCGTTCCAGGATATGTGCTGATACAGACCGCATCGGGATTTGTGATATCAAGAGCTTTCTCAAAATTATCGAATGTCGGCAGGCCGCCCAGCTCTTCAGATAACCGATCCCTGCTTTTTGGCCCGCGGCTGACAAGTCCGGCAATTTTGAAATCTTCTAATTTGTGATACGCCCTGGCATGTGAAGTTCCCATGTTTCCACATCCTACAACCAGTATGGATAATTTATTTTTCATTCAACGCAAACCCCGAATCAATCAACCTATTTTTATCTTGCGAAGTCACTGCATAACTGAATCCCTCGCGTATCGCAAATGCACCGTATTCACCGGCTTTATTAATGGCCAAAAACCCACATTGCAACTCACTTACATCATCATTATTCCGGATAATACGCTGAACTGCTTCCCTGCACGCCTGTTCAGGAGATCTTCCCTGCCTCATCAATTCAACCACCAGGTGGCTGCCTGATATCCGAATAATCTCTTCACCCTGGCCTGTGGCTGTGGCGGCTCCCACTTCGTTATTAACATACAAACCGGAACCAATGAGTGGAGAATCACCAACCCTTCCCCTCATTTTAAAGGCAAGTCCGCTTGTTGAGCATGCACCCGAAAGATTCCCGGCAGCATCAATGGCAAGCATTCCTATCGTATCATGATTTTCAATATTGGGAACCGGCCGGTATTCCGCTTCAACCTTCCATTTTTCCCACGCTTCCGAAGCCTCATCTGTCAACAGATTCTCTTTTTTAAACCCCTGATCAAGTGCGAATAACAGAGCGCCTTCTCCAACAAGCATAATGTGCGGAGTCTCTTCCATAACCCTGCGGGCAACCGATACCGGGTGTTTGATCTGTTCAAGGAATGCCACTGACCCGCATCTGTTCCGATGGTCCATTACACACGAATCGAGCGTAACTCTTCCTTCTCTGTCAGGAAAACCGCCATAACCAACAGTATGATTTAAAGGATCTGCTTCCGGAATCTTAACCCCTGCCTCTACAGCGTCAATAGCACTTCCGTTATCACTGAGAATAGCCCATGCCGCTCTGTTGGCCTCCATTCCAAAATCCCAGGTTGAAACAACCAGTGGTTTTATATCCGGCCGGGGCCTTCCGGATAAATCTGCATGACGAAACGGTAAAAGTCCTCCCAGTGCCGCCGTTTTCAAAAAATGTTTTCTGCTTATCATCTGATCTCCATTGTACGATTTAATCCATTCCAGGCTGTGGCGGCTGCACCCAGTATTCCTGCATCATCATTGTTCAAGCCAGAAACAATAAGCTTCACTTCATGCCGGTAAATATTCAAAAGATTTTGTTTCATCTGATCCCGGGCCGGATCCAGTAAAAGTGAGCCGGCTTTCGCAAGGCCGCCAAGTAATATAATAGCTTCCGGATCAAAATATGTAACAAGATCTGCTAACTTCATCCCGAGTATCTTACCTGTGTAGTTATACGTTTCAATCGCCAGCTGATCACCAAGCAAAGCAGCATTTGTAACATCTTTCGCATCAGTAGTTTTATACAGACTTACATCTCTCAAAGCACCCGGTGTGTCGTTTGTTTCGATCAGTTCCTTCAAGGTTCTGAGCAATCCAATTCCTGAAACGTAGGTTTCAAGACATCCTTTTAATCCGCAAGAACACAATCTGCCGTCATAAAATACAGTTGAGTGGCCAATCTCGGCAGCATGGCCATTATGCCCGGTGATAAGTTCTCCATTTGCAACAAGGCCGCAGCCGAGACCGGTACCGATTGTTATAACTGCAAAATTTTTCATGCCGCGGGCAGCACCGAATATCATTTCACCAAGAGCAGCTGCATTTGCATCATTTGACAGAAATGCAGGTAATTCAAAATAATCTTCTGTCAGTTTCACAACCGGAATTTTTCCTTTCCACGGCAAATTAGAAGCCTTGTCAATGTTGCCGGTAAAACAGTTTCCCGTAGGTGCGCCAATACCAAATCCTGCCAGAGAATATTTTGTGCCGTTTTGATTTACTAACTCACTGATTCTGCTAAAGAGATCGTAAAAGAATTCATCGAATTCCAAAAAAGAATCAGTGGAAATCCGCTGCTTGGATACTACTCTCCCCTCTTTGGTCACCAAACCAAATTTCGTTGTTGTTCCCCCAACGTCTATTCCCGCTGCCACTTCAATCATTGCATATTATCAGGCTGAATTTCAAATTTCGTTGATGAAGAATTACTCTCCGGACATGATCTCTGAGTTCGGCTCAATGACAAAAACCAATTAATTACCCGGAAAAGACTCCATAATCATCCGTCTTATAAACAATATTAATGACTTAAAATTAATGGCTAATCTCAACAGAATTTATAAATAACAATAACTTTGGAACCGTTTCCACAACCTGCGGACATGATAACAAGCAGAGATTTTTTTTACATTACAAATATATTATAGATTTAAAATCAAATAAACTGACTTGTATGATAACTCCGGAACCATCAGCAAACAGAAAAACTGACCGTCTTACCTACTATGAGAAAGTGCCTGTAACCATTTACAATGATTCATTTTCTGCTTCCCATGCAGTAGCTGAAGAGATTGCAAACCTGATTCGGAATCGTAATAAAAAAAATGAAAAGACGGTTCTTGGTCTTGCGACCGGATCTACTCCTGTTAAAGTATATGATGAACTTATAAAAATACATGATGAGACCGGGCTTAGTTTTCAAAATGTAACAACCTTTAATCTGGACGAATACTACCCGATGCGGCCTGAGTCTTTGCAAAGTTATGTCCGTTTTATGAATGAACATCTTTTTGATCATCTTGATATTCCTGATGATCAGATACATATTCCCGACGGAACAGTTCCCGAAGATGAGATCAGCGCCTACTGCCGTGACTATGAAAAGAAGATTGAAGATGCCGGAGGCATAGATATTCAGCTGCTGGGAATCGGGCGGACCGGCCACATTGGTTTTAATGAACCAGGATCGCGGCCGGATTCCGAAACCAGGCTTATTACACTCGACAGGGTAACCCGAAAAGACGCCGCAAGTGATTTTTTCGGTGAAGAGCATGTTCCGCGCCGGGCAATAACGATGGGAGTAGGAACTATCCTTTCTGCAAAGAAAATATTTTTAATGGCATGGGGCGAAGGAAAAGCACCTGTCATAAAAGAAGCAGCCGAAGGCGAAATTAAAGAAAGCGTTCCTGCTACTTATCTTCAAAATCATCCGAATGCAGAAATTATACTGGATGAAGCTTCCGGAGCAGAATTGACCCGTCTCAAAACCCCCTGGTTACTGACAACCTGCAACTGGGATGATAGTTTAATCCGCAAAGGCGTGGTCTGGCTCTGCAAAAAAACAGACAAACCCGTTTTAAAGCTCACAGAAGAAGACTACAATGAAAATGGAATGGGGGATTTGATCACTGTAAACGGTCCTGCCTATAACATAAACCTTAAGGTTTTTAATGAACTTCAACACACCATTACCGGCTGGCCCGGCGGAAAACCAAATGCCGATGATTCCAGCAGGCCCGAACGTGCAAAACCTTTTCCGAAGCGTGCAATTGTATTCAGCCCGCACCCTGATGACGATGTAATTTCAATGGGCGGTACTCTTATCAGACTGATTGATCACGGACATGATGTGCATGTTGCCTACCAGACATCAGGCAACATTGCCGTGTTTGACGATGACGTCATTCGATTTGCGGATTTTGTATCCGATTATGCCGATCAGTTTGAAATGGAAAACCGTGACGCTGATGAGCTTCTCAACAATATCAAAACATTTATTGAAAATAAAAAACCCGGACAGGTTGACTCTCCCGAAATTCAGCAGATCAAGGGCCTGATCCGCCGGGGAGAAGCGAAAGCGGCGGCAAGGTATTGCGGAGTACCGGAAGAAAAACTGCACTTTCTTGATATGCCGTTTTATGAAACAGGAAGAGTTAAGAAAAAGCCCATGACTGATGCTGATATCGACATCATTGAAAACCTTCTCAAAGAAGTAAAACCCCATCAGGTTTATGCAGCAGGTGATCTTTCAGATCCGCACGGCACACACAGGGTTTGCCTTAAAGCCATATTTAGTGCGCTGGCCAGATGCAATGACGAACCCTGGATAGATGATTGTTTTGTGTGGCTCTACAGAGGAGCCTGGCAAGAGTGGGATATCAATGACATTGAAATGGCGGTGCCATTAAGTCCGCAGGAACTGGCCAAAAAAAGACGTGCTATATTCAAGCATCAATCTCAAAAAGACCGGCCGCTTTTTCCCGGACCCGACGAACGCGAGTTCTGGCAGCGTTCCGAAGAGAGAAACAGGGGAACCGCCCGGCTGTACGATCAGCTCGGTTTTGCAGAGTATGAAGCTATTGAAGGTTTTGTTCGCTACCGCGGGTATATGGAATAAACACTCGCCTGACGACTGAGGGCAATGTTCCTGCCATGAATTGGGAGCTTTCAAGTCGTCTGGCGAGGTGAAGGTGCCGGGGTCTGT
>CAZFAJ010000026.1:13509-30121 GCA_964517005.1 uncultured Balneolaceae bacterium
CCATGAATTGGGAGCTTTCAAGTCGTCTGGCGAGGTGAAGGTGCCGGGGTCTGTCCGGCACCATCGCGGGGACCAAGCCTAATGGAGCCCTACAGACGAGTGATCACAGCATAAAGGTGCGGTGTTTAACCAACCTTGTGCGGATCATCGGGTCCCGAAATTCGGGATCTTGTATGCCAAATAGTCAACATATCAATTTGGTTGGATTTTAATTCATAAACCAGCCGATAATTTCCATGAATAAGCTCTCGAATTTCAGGACGTTTGAACTCTGGGACGATTCTGCCACTTTCAGGTTGTTCGCTTAACTTCTGGCAATGTTCAAAAACTCCTCTTGCCCATTTTACGGCTGTCGGTATATGATCAAGCGCAATATAATCGGTACAATCTTCAATTCTCTCCAGGAAATGATCTGTAAAGATTACTTCCATTTAGAAAGATGTTTTTCGATTCTCTCCTTGGCTTCTTTCATAGAGTAGGTTTTGCCTTGATCCACTTGCTGTTTGGCTTCAAGTAAGTCTTCAAGCATTTCCATTTTCTTTGTAAAACGTTCATACTCAGAGACGTCCATCAGTACAGCAGCACTTTTGCCATGCTGAGTAAGAATAATCGGCTGTTTTTCTTTTTTTAGACGCTTTATAAAATCCGCCGACTTTTTACGGAACTCGGAAAGGGGTTCGATGTCTTTTGAAATAGAAATATCCATATCAGTATTTTAAAGGATTTTTTGTGTACTGATAAGATACTTAATCAAGTCTCAACTTACAATGACAAGGCAGGTTGGTTAACAAGATTTAATGGCAGTTTTACTAGTCAAGAGAGGGCGGGCAAATCCAAAATCCACGCTACCGTATCAATGCCATCCGGCCGCCAGTGGATTGGCGGAGACTGTGCATTTTTTAATGGTTCTATGTCGATGTATAAATCCTCCAATTTCGTGTTTTCTTTCAAATAAACGCTTTGCAAACCCTGGCTGAACCGCGTTACAACTTCTTTCAGCTTTTCCGGGCCTCCCTCAATCCAGTGCAGTACAAAATCGTGTTCCGGCTTCTTTTCGGTTTCTTCAATCAAAAAATCATCAAGCCACGACTGTTCTAGACCCACTCCTTTATTGCACGCAAACCTGTAAAAAAGTGAGGCCGGCGGTTTTTTATGTTGCGGATTTTTCAGCCAGAAAGATTCTATATAATCTGTAAACTCACATTTTATACTTTCCAGGGAAACAGGAGCAATCACTATTTTAACAGAACGGCAGCCCATCCCGCCATAACGAAAAACAGCTTCCGTCAGCTGCTGCATTGTTACGGCAGAAGTTTCTTCCAGAAAAGCAACGGAAAAATGCGCAGATCTGATCAATTCCGGAGCGCCGGCTTTCAGGGCATTCAGCTGTAAAACCTTTTTTTTGACGATTTCCACATTGCTCCCCGAACCGGAAAAAACCATCGCACCGGCCCGGAAATTTTTTAATTCATCAACCTCCGTACTCCACAGAGAATTATTTAAGAAGCCATGATTTCGCAATACATTTAATAGTGAAGGCAACAGGTATGGATCTTTCCGGGATATCTTCCCGCCATAAACCACATCACTCAAGACCGCTGCAATCACATCCTGAAACCCAACCAGCGGAAGGTTACCCGCATGCAAAAACAAAACTTTTTCTTGGCTACCGTCAGAATCAAGAACACGATTTCTGTCAACCCATTCACGAAGTTGTTCTTCATTTAACGTTTTTTTTAGTACCCGGACCTGGTGTTTGATATCTTCAAAAGAGAAGAACTGCTTCTCAACCGTTTTATCAATTGCGTGTTTCAGTTCGGAGTTATCCGGCCGGAGCCAGTCATCAATAGCTGAGCAGAGTCTTTTTATATCATTTTCATGAATCATTACTAAAAAATTGATTTTTTATCATTACTCAGATGCTAATTCTTCCTTACTCCGGAAGATTAAATAATAAGCCTGTTGCCTGTTAAATACCTGCCTTCCGGATTATAAGGGAGTTAATTCGTTTAAAAAGTTACCCGAGAATTTTTGAAAAACCAAGATCTTTACTTGTCAAAGATTCAGATATTGAAGGTGAATTTCTTGGCGGGCAAGTGTAGTCAGAACAAACTTGGAAAGTGGCTAAAGTATCCGTTCTTGCTGCTCTTTTCCGTCAGCTGAAGCTGAGTAACTGTTTAGCGGTTCGAATCAAACAATCTGACAGCACCAACCGGATCTGTCAGCGTTGTGAACCAAAGGCAATTCCCTTCGACGCTGACAGGAGGGCCGGAAAGGCACCGGACCACGCTGTCAGGTCGCTAAACAGATACTTGATTTCAATCAACGGTCTTCCAGTTTCACGTAATCCCTCTTGGTTTTACCTACATATACCTGACGGGGACGTGAGATGGGTTCATTGTTATCACGCATCTCTTTCCACTGGGCGATCCAACCGGGGAGGCGTCCGAGGGCAAACATTACTGTGAACATTTCGGTCGGAATACCCATGGCACGGTAGAGAATGCCGGAATAGAAGTCAACATTCGGATAGAGTTTCCGCTCTACAAAGTAGCTGTCGTTCAAAGCTACTTCTTCAAGAGATTTGGCAATCTCCAGCAGCGGATCGTCAACACCCAGTTCCTGCAGCACTTCATCTGAAACCGATTTGATGATATTGGCACGCGGGTCGAAATTCTTGTACACTCTGTGTCCGAAGCCCATCAGGCGAAACCCGCTCTCTTTGTCTTTCGCCTTTTCTATCATCTTTTCAACATTCCCGCCCTGAGCGTGAATTTCCTTCAGCATTTCGATTACTTTCTGATTAGCCCCGCCGTGCAGCGGTCCCCATAAGGCACATACACCTGATGAGATCGCCGCATAAAGACTGGCATGTGAAGATCCCGCGATTCGGACTGTTGATGCAGAACAGTTCTGTTCATGGTCGGCATGAAGAATCAGCAAAATGTTAATTGCTTTTGCTACAACCGGGTTCACCTTGTATTCTTCCGTTGGAAGGGCAAACATCATGTGAAGAAAATTCTCACAGTAACTGAGCCGGTTCTGCGGATACATAATCGGAAATCCCTGCGACTTGCGGTATGACCAAGCCGCAATAGTTGCGCTTTTGGCTATAAGCCGTTTAATTGTCATATCCACTTGTTCGGGATCCAGCTTTGTATTGTGCGCGTCCGGGTAAAACGTTGAAAGCGCTGCAATCATGGATGCTAAAACGCCCATTGGGTGGGCTTTTTCCGGATATCCCTCATAAAGCTTTTTCATATCCTCATGAATCAGCGTATGACGAGTGATCCCGTCCTTAAATGTCTCCAGCTCCTCCGCTTCAGGCAACTCACCATAAATAAGCAAGTAGGCTGTTTCAAGAAAAGATGAATGATCAGCCAACTGTTCAATCGGGTAACCGCGATATCTCAGAATTCCCTCTTCACCATTCAAAAATGTGATGGCACTTCTTGTAGCGCCGGTACTTTTGTACCCTGTATCAGAGGTGATATATCCCGTATCATTTCTCAGATTTGTAATATCAATAGCCTTTTCTCCTTCGGAACCTTCAATAATATCAAGTTCGAATGTCTGATCTTCAATAATTAGCCTGGCAGGTTTCATAGTCTTTGTTTTTTCATTTTTTATTTGTTCATTTTTAAAATAGGAAATTCAGATGTAAATTTTTAGAATCAGGAAAATTTAAATTGGGAGACTAATTTTTGGCCAAAAAACGGAGCTGGCCTTCCCGCTTTACATATCCCTGTCAATCAAAAAATTGCATCCCCTAAGATCTGCACTGTTCCATCGCCCCAAAACGCGAAACCGCCCTTTTTCGTCCATTACGCCCCGGTCACCGGTTAAGATAAAACTGCAGGAATAGAGATTGGCAAGATCAATCACCCCGATTTTCCCTTCTGTTCCGGGCTCACACAATCTCAACGGGTTCATTGGATCCTGAACAGTAACCTTCATCCAGTGGGGTGTCTCAAACCATCCATCTTCTTTAGCATACGCCTGACTCAGTAACTCACACATTCCGTATTCCGAATGAATACGATTCACGGTAAGGCCAAACCCCTCCGCAAGTGTCTGGTGCAGTTCCTTTTTTCCCATCTCTCTTTTGTGAGTTTTCATCCCCCCGGTTTCTATAATTACAGAGTCTTTCGGAAGGTTTATATGCTTAACCTGCAACAGATCGAGCAGGCCAAACGCTGCTCCGAAAAGCATCAGCTTTTTTCCGGATTTTACAACTTCTTCTACCTTCTCTTTATCAAGGCCACGATCTAATACCAAAAAACGACTTAGTCCTGAACTGTCACGGCTGATCAGTTGTGTAAGCATATAAATTAGTGAAGAGTCAGGATTATCCTGATAGGCCGGGGTATAACACCATATCACATAGTTTTCCGGATCGTAAAAACTATCGAACCCTTTTATTATGGACTCCCTGTAAAGCGAAGACGATTTCAGGTAGTGAGTGCTCCGGGATATCGAGCCGGTTCCGCTGCTTTTAAAAATCAACTCTGCTTCACTTCTGTCAAACGTAGCCACATCTGCCTCCTTAAATACACGAATGGGTATTTTTGGAATCTGCGTATGATCTGCAGCATCAATTTTCCCGGATGTAAGGGTTTTACAAAAAGTACTGTAAACCGGATTTTTTTCCATCTGGCAGGCATACACCTTATGCAGGCGTAAATGGAAAGGGATTGACTCATCAAATATAAAATTCCAGTTGTTCATAAAAGAGTCAATCTATCTGAACTGTTCCAAAAATGGCAGATCGTAAACATAAAGAGACTGCCCGGTAATTAAGGCAAAGTTACGGCCGTAAAAGGAGATGGAGATTATATTTTCATGTTCCAGGTCTAATTTGTTTTGCACAGCTCCTCTCAGATTCATATGTACAAGCTCTGACCCATCCACTGCAACCATTTGCCCGTGATTAACGGATATTGCTTTCAGATCACTCCATCCGCCTATAAACCGCTGAAATTGAACCTGGTGACTCAGTATTTGAATGACCTGCTGATTTTTATCAAGCAGAAACAAAAAATCCTGGCTTGCGCTCATCTCTGTAACTGACTGTATCTCCCTTTTGCGCAAACTGGTTTCCAGTTCAAATATTCCATTAAAATTGTATTTCAGAATCCTGTGACGATCTTCATCATAGATAAAAAGATCATTTTGCGGATTCGTGGTAATAACAGACGGCTGGATATCGCCCGAAAAATGAGCCCGTTCTGTCTGTTGGATGGTCGAAAGATACTGAAACCGGTTATCATAGACCTGTATCCTTCGGTTATTGTAATCAGCTACGTATATTTTTAGCCCGTTCGTGGCATCCACATCCATCGGCCTGTCAAACTGAAAGTCACCCAGGCCCTGGTTACCCATCGCATCTATCCGCTCGCCTGCCAAATTAAACTTCAGGAGCCGGTGTGCCCCGCGTTCAGTCACATAGATTTCACCCCGGGGGGTTACATACACAGAAGTGGGGCGATCAAGCTGATCAGTAAAAAGCCGGTAATCAACAGACTCTTCATTTTGTGAAAAAACAGTACCGGCTGACAAGAGCAGCAGAGAAGAAAGAAATATTGTCGTAAAAAAAATTTTCACACAGGATATACTCTACTGTTATTTGTACTTGATACCTTTCGCACCTATATCATTCCGGTAATAGGCATTTTCAAAATGGATACGGTGAACATTTTCATAGGCATGATCAATAGCTTTTTCAAGTGAAGAGCCTCGTCCGACGACATTCAATACCCTGCCTCCATTTGTCAAGAGTTCGCCATTCTGTGTGATTGTACCTGCGTGAAAAATCAGTGCCTCTTTATCAACCGATTCAATACCGTTGATCTTCTTGCCTTTTTCATACTGTACAGGATATCCGGTGCTTGCCATCACAACACAGCAGCGAAAATCGTTGTCTGTTTGAACAGTGATTTCATCCAGGTTCTGATCAGCCGTGGCAATAATCAGCTCAAGCAGATCATTATTCAGTGAGGGCAAAATAACCTGGCATTCCGGATCACCGAATCTGCAATTATACTCAACTACCTTGGGGCCATCTTCTGTGATCATCAATCCGATATAGAGAATCCCGGTGTAAGGCGACTCATTTACCTGCATTCCGGTAATCGTGGGTGAGATGATATTCTTTTCAATATCTTCAAGCAACTCATCTGATAGCAATGGTGTGGGACAATAAGCTCCCATTCCGCCGGTATTTAACCCCGTATCACCTTCTCCGATTCTTTTATGATCCTGGGCGTTATGAAGAATCAGTGCCGTATGCCCATCAGAAATTACAAATACAGACGCTTCTTCCCCTTCCATAAACTCCTCTACCACAATTTCTCCGGCAGCTTCTTTCAGGTGCTTATCTTGCTCCATTTGATTCAGGCGTTTGGTGACCTCCTGGAAATTATCACAGATAAAGACCCCCTTCCCGCCGGCAAGTCCGTCAGCTTTTAAAACTACCGGATAACTGTTCTGTTCTTTGATATGATCCAGCGCTTCGTCAAACCGGCCGGATGAAAATGACCTGAATCCGGCTGTAGGGATATCATACTTTTCCATGAAAGATTTGGCAAAAGCTTTGCTTCCCTCCAGTTTTGCTGCTTTTGAAGAGGGACCAAACACAACAACACCCTTGCTTTCCAAAAAATCTGCAATACCATTTACAAGTGGTGCTTCCGGCCCCACTACAACGATATCTATACTCTTTTCCTCAACAAAATCGAGAACTTTTTGAAAATCATTGATTGCAATATCCGTATTAATCCCACATTCGGCAGTTCCTGGATTTCCGGGAGCGATGTATAATGTGTCCAGTTTCTCTGACTGCGCCAGTTTCCACGCCATCGCATGCTCTCTTCCGCCGCCTCCGATTAATAAGATATTTTTTTGGCCCATGCTCATTTTGAAAGTGATTCAGCTATTTCGATAATTTCACTGAAACTATCAGCATCGAGGCTTGCACCGCCAATTAGTCCTCCATCCACATCGGGTTGTGAGAGCAACTCTTCCGCGTTTGCCGGTTTCATACTGCCGCCGTACAGGATTTGGACCTTCGCACTCTCAGCCTCTGTCCATTTTTTTGTGATCAGGCCGCGAATGAATTCATGCATTTCCTGTGCCTGTTCAGGTGATGCAGTTTCACCGGTACCGATCGCCCAAACGGGCTCGTAGGCAACAACAAGATCAGTTGCATGTTCCGGTTTCAGATATTCCAGAACCGTATTCAATTGATCCTGAACAACTTTTTTATGATTTCCTGATTTACGCTGATCGAGTTTTTCTCCCACACAGAGAATTGGCTTTAAACCATCGTCCAAAGCTTTTTTTACTTTTTTAGCAATAAATTCATCCGACTCCTCAAAATACTCTCTTCGCTCCGAGTGTCCGGCTATTGCATAGCTGCAACCGGCCTCTTTAATCATCGAAGTGCTTATCTCTCCGGTAAATGCACCATTGTCTTCCGTATAAAGATTCTGTGTTCCCGTTTGAATTTCTGTATTGTTCAGCTGACTTACCACAGCGGGAACAGATAAATATGGGGGGCAAACAAGTACATCCACGTTAAAAGAGTGGCCACTCCATTTTTCGCTCAAATTTTCAGCAAGTTTTTTTCCATCTTTGGGACCTGCATTCATTTTCCAGTTACCGGCTATCAAATATTTTCTCATGGGTTTTCTACCTGGTTAGTTCTTATTTTTTGTAAACCTGTTATAATCTGATCAAATTCTGTTCCTGTATACTTCCTTATTAAATTGCCATCCTCATCAACAAGAAAACGAACGGGAATACTATAAATATTGAATCTTTTTCTGAGATCTTCAACATCCAAACTATTTGGATCGATAAAGGGCCACTGCTTTACACGCTCTTCAAAAAAGGCATTGAGAGTTACATCCGTAGCGCCAAGCGGCACTGTAATAACTTCAAGTCCAAAATTCTGATAAATCTGGCTGATCACAAGCAAACGATCGTATTGATCCTGGTACAAGGGATCATCCAATCGCGTAAACTCGAGAATAAACGGTTTTCCGGCCAGTGAGTCTTTATCAATTACTTCATTCCCGGTAGTAGTGAATTCAAAGGACGGAATTGGATCCCCCGCTGAAAAATTTTCAATATCATACGAAATTCTGTCTGCCCACTGCTGTCCTCTCTGATGATCCGTATACGATGTTTTGAAATCTTCAATTTTTTGAGATGCCAGTTCTACACTTGCACTGTCGTACAACAACTTGATCATCTCCATCTCAATTGCCATTTGAATGTCATTGTCGTTTGCGTTTTTTGCAAGCGAGTCCAGGTAAGATACGGCCCTGTCCGCGCCGGAAGTTTCAGCATAATAATTTGTTGCAAGCCTTCGCACAGACGCTGGCAATGTTTTTTCCCGGCTCGTCACACTTTCAATCCGTTCTATCATCATTGAATCATTCCATCCTTCCAGTATGGCCAGCGATCTTGAAAGTGCCCTGTCTCCTGCATACGTATCCGGATTATCATTGTAAAGATCCCAGTAGATATCACTCCATTTTTGAAGCTCAATTCCCACACTGTCTTCCGAAACAGCTCCGGCAGAAATAAATCGCATTACCCTGTTAAAATTCCTGTCAATCCGCTCTACGGTATCAAGTACATTGTTCTCAGCAGACTCAATCTTTAAAGTTTCTTCAAGTTCCGGAAATTCAGCTTCGATGCGTACAGAATCCCCATCAGCGAGCACTATATTGACAACCCCCAGGTTGTTATTATTTCTTGTAATAAGAAGCGGATACAAATTTTTCTCTTTGAACCGCGCAGTACCGCTGAAATAGCCATCCTGATCTGTGATTGCGTGATAAACCGTGTCGCTGTATGCCCCGGTAGTATCCCGCAGTGCTATCAAAAGATTAAAATTACTGAAGTTACCTGTTTCATCAATTTCAGGATCAACCACCAATCTTCCCTCAATCACAGTTTCGTTCATTTGTGCTTCAGAAGAGCAGGAAAAAAATGAAAAGATGAGAGCTATTTTAATAAGACAGAGGATCGTTGATTGCATGATTGTAATTAATTTCAAAGCTACTTATCGTCTAATTTTGCTGCCACCAATTCCCGAACCTGTTTCGGATTGGCCTTGCCTTTTGATTTTTTCATCACCTGCCCGATAAAAAATCCGATCAGGGCTTTTTTTCCATCCCTGTATTTTTCAACCTCATCAGGATTCGATTCAATCACTTCTTCAATAATTGGTTCCACAAAGCCGGAATCCGACACCTGGATTAAATTTAACTCCTCTGCCAGTTTCTCTGCACTCTTATCTGAATCCAGCATATGATTGAAAATCGTTTGCATAGCTGAAGAGTTGATTTTATCCTCGTTCTTCAATTTTACGAGCTCTGCCAGCCTTTCAGCACTGATATTGAATTCCCTTATAGAAATACTCTGCTCATTCAACACCCTTAAAACTTCCGAAAGGATGATATTAGCCATTGCTTTCGGATCATTCACATAGTTTAGTGTTTCTTCATAATAATCAGCCAGGTAGCGGTTTTCAGTGAGCACAACAGCATCTTCATTCGACAGTTTAAGTTCACTCATAAACCGTTCGAGCCTCATATCCGGCATTTCCGGCAATCCTGATTTGATATCATCAAGAAGCTCTTCCGTTACAATTACCGGCGGAATATCAGGTTCGGGAAAATAACGGTAATCATGCGCCTCTTCTTTGGTTCTCATCAGGCGCGTCTCAAGTTTATTCGCGTCCCAGAGCAGCGTATGCTGAACAACCTCTTTCCCCGATTCAACAAGGTCAATTTGCCGTTTAATTTCAAATTCAAGAGCCCGCTCCACGTTACGGAATGAGTTCATGTTTTTTAATTCAGTTCGTGTGCTCAGCTCTTTCTGGCCACGCGGCCTCACAGATACATTCGCATCACACCGAAGACTGCCCTCTTCCATATTGCCGTCGCATATTTCAAGATACTGAACTATCTGTTTGATCTTGGTGAGGTAGGCATAGGCTTCCTGAGGAGTCCTCATATCTGGCTCGGAAACGATTTCAATAAGCGGAACCCCCGCGCGATTCAGATCAACAAGTGTATGATACGGATCCTGGTCATGAATGGATTTTCCGGCATCTTCTTCCATATGAATACGCGTCAGCCCGATTGTCTTGTCATAATCTTCCAGCTCTATATGAATGTTGCCATCATAACAGATCGGCGTATCGTACTGGGAAATCTGGTATCCTTTCGGTAAATCCGGATAAAAGTAGTTCTTCCTTGCAAATATTGATTTGTTGGCAACGCTACACCCTGTAGCCAATCCAATTTTGATTATGTAACGTACAAGATTTTCATTCAGAACAGGAAGCGTGCCCGGATGGCCCAGACAGAGCGGGGTTACATTTGTGTTCGGGGCTTTGCCAAACTCCGTGGATACAGGGGCAAAAGCTTTACTTTCGGTCAGTAATTGGGCATGAACCTCAAGGCCAATGACCGCTTCATATTTTTCATTTGCAATCGTAGACATACACTAATTTTTGCAGTTAATTCCAAAGTGAGAAAGATAGAAAACTATGAGCAGAGAAATAAGAATTTATTTTACAAAAGGCCGGCAAAACAGACTATTTACAAGGAAACGGCAGGTTCAAGCAGGCGGATTGTTAGTTCATCAGCATCCATTTCTGCCCGTGTTCCTTGCGGGACCGTAAATATATTGTCGAGATGGCTGATCATGGTGCCGGAAAAAGCGGGAATTCCAAGGGGCTTCAAATGCTGGTCCAGTATTTCGGAAAGCTGGAAAGTGGGATCGCTGCCTTCATCACAATCGTAGCATTGGCCAAAAACAAATCCTGAAATTTTATCAAGAACACCTGCCAGTTTCAGTTGTGTAAGCATCCGGTCGATCCGGTAAACCTGTTCGCCGATATCTTCGGTAAACAGAATGGCGCCGGTAAGATCCGGCATATATGGCGTTCCAAGCAGAGATACAATAATTGTAAGATTACCACCAAGAAGCTTGCCAGTCGCTTTCCCGCTGCTGATCGTCCGGGCGTCCGGTTTTTCAGCAGCCGGTATCTGCATGTTCGTTTTTTCTCCGTCTTTCAAAACACTTGAAAAATGTCTGCGCGTAAATTCAGTCCACTCCGAGTTCCCGTTTGGCCCGTGGAACGTCACAAGTCCCGTTTTTTTATAAATAGCCATTTCAAGTGCGGTATTATCACTGAATCCGCAATATATTTTTGGATTGTTTTTAATAGCATCAAAATCAATGTACTCCAGTATTCTGCTGCATCCCCAGCCTCCCCGTACCGCAAGGATTGCATTTACATCCGGATCAGCAAACATCCGGTTCACATCCTCTGCCCTCTCACGGTCTGTTCCGGAAAAATACCCCCACCTTTTCCTGACGTTCACTCCAAATGTCACTCTGTATCCTTTCAGCTCCATCACCCGTTCCATCCTGGCAAAATCATCTTTTTCGAAAATAATGCCTGCGGGTGCAACAAAAGCAATTTTATCACCCGTTTTGAGAGCTTTTGGAAAAACCGGGCTGGAAATCAATTCAACCGGTTCAAATCTGTTTCTAATCAATGAGCCACCTGCCGCAAGTGCACCAGCTGACTTTAAAAATTTTTTTCTGTCCATCATTATTCCATATTTGAGTAGAGACTGTGCTTTTGAATATACATTCCAACCTCTTTGGGCACAACTTTTTCACCATATCCGGCTTCACCTTTCCGTATTTCAGTAGATGAGATATCTACGGGTGTATGTTCAACAAAAATGGTTTTTTCAAGTATATCCGGACTTACTTTACGTTTGTCGAAACCCGGCCTTTCAGCAACAACAAGAGTTACCTTTTCCAGTATTTCTTCAAACCGGTACCATTCTGAAAAATGTACAACGCTATCTTCGCCGATACAGAGAAAAAACAGGCTGTCAGGTTCATTTTCTTGCAGGTGATCTATCGTCTGAAGCGTGAAGGATGGCTGGGGCAGTTTTGTCTCCAGATCACTGATATTCACATTTTCGAGATCATCAACAGCTAAATGGAGCATATGTAACCTATGTTGGTAAGAGGTCTGCTGTTTGGATTTTTTATGAGGCGGATACGGTGTGAGTATTACCCGGATTGAATCCATCAGGTTTGATCTCAGAAATGATTTGATAACAGAAATATGGCCTATGTGAACGGGATCAAATGATCCGCCAAATATTCCGATTCTGTTTTTCATCCGGTTGTCAGCTAATTTTAATTCGACGCCAGATTACTAATTTCCTCACCCATTTTCTCCAGTTTTGAAGCGGCTTCATCATAGAGATCTTCCGCCTTCGGACGGCTTTCACCTCTTGGGAATAGCTGTATATATTTTTCATAGCTATCAACTGCCAGCCTGTAGCGTTCAGCCTGCCTGCTTCTAATACTATTGTCAGCGTATTTAATGTATGCCTCCATCTGCTCTACAAGCGATTTTTCAGCCCATTCTGTTTCCGGAAAATCATCAATCACAAGGTCATAGTAGAGAACAGCAGACTGATATCTATCGGTACGCATATAGAAATCTGCGGCTTCGAATTTTTTTTGTGCGAGTTTCGTGCGAAGCTCGGTAATCAATTCTCCTGCTTCAGTTACAAGATCAGAATTCGGATATCTGGAATTGAAAAGCCTGAATTGTTCAATGGCTCTCCTGGTGTTTGTTTGATCCAGCTTGTATCTCGGACTTAGAAAGTAATAACTCTTGCCCTGTTTAAAATCAACCATCTCCCTGCGTGACGAATTCGGATAAAAAAGCGCATAGCGTTCGTACTCTGCTGCAGCAAGCATATATCTTCTGTCTTTGAAATAACTTTCTGCCAGAAGAAACTGCGCTTCCTGACCCACATCAGTTCCTCTTCCTATAGATACAACCGTTTCGAATGCTCTGGCCGCATCGCTGTAATTCTCTTCATCATACAAATTTTTTGCCTTTTCGAAAGCTACATCAAGTGTATCCCCGGGGCGTATCATATTGCTGCTGCTGCAGGCACTGAAAATAAAAAGTAAAAGGAGGAAACCGGTAAATCTGTTCATAAAGTTATTCAAAAATCTCTTTTCTGTACGTATTCAATAAGTTTTGCAATATCACGATTGTATTTACAATCTTCAAATGTACTGATTATTTCAAACGCGCGCTTAAAATGATAGTCTATTTTTTTCTTTGTGATCTCAATCACGCCATATTTTTGAAGCAATAATTCAATTTTTTTGATATCTGACACCGAAAGAATATTATTTCTCATTTTATGTGTTAACCACATTTTCTCCCTGTTATTGCATCTCTGAAGCGCAAGCAGAATTAGATATGTTTTCTTTCCCTCCCTTATATCACTGCCAATATCTTTCCCAAACTTTTGCGGATCACCGATAACATCCAGCAAATCATCCTGTATTTGAAATGCAATGCCAATTTCATTTCCCAGCCTCTCAAGTTTCTGTAATGCGTATTCATCAGCATCAGCCACCGCTCCGCCAACAAGTAACGCACCCCGAATCAGAGACGCCGTTTTTCCCCGGATCATGTTTAAATATTCATCTACTGTTACATCGTCACGTTCCTCGAATTCCATATCGTACGATTGTCCTTCACAAACGTCCCGCGATGCTTTGACAAAAATATCAATAATATCTGAATACCGCTGATGGTTCCTGTATTCGCCAAGCAGTTCAAATGCTTTCACGAACATGATATCCCCGGATAGTATCGCATTTGAGATACCCCATTTTTTGTATACACTGGGTTTACCTCTCCTGGTTTCTGCTCCATCCATAATATCATCGTGAAGAAGTGTGAAATTATGAAGCATTTCAATGGCGTGAGCTGCGCTTGTAGCCTCTTCGGGTTTTCCGCCACAAATACCTGCACTTAACAAGGTAAGACAGAATCTGAGGCGCTTTCCGCCCAGCGAGAGCGTGTAACGAACCGGGTCATATAATAAAGCGGGTTGCTCCGGCAATTCCAGCTTCGAAATTTTATAATTGAAGGGTGTCGAGAGCTTGCGCCTGGTTTCAGTTGTGATCAAGGTTTGCTTGTTTAGTTAATGAAATACAAGCTTTAAACAGAGAGATTTATTTCGCCGTTCCGGCATATTGAATATGTTTTTGGCTGAGTTCACTCACGTTTGTGCAACCCAGTAATAAGAGTATAATCTTCACCTGAAATTTCCACGTATCAAAGAGATTTTGTAATCCTTCATAACCATCATCCGCCAGTGCATTTATTACCGGGCTTGCCGATGCGGTAAAATCAGCACCAAGACAGAGAGATTTGACAATATCGAAACTGCTTTTGATACCGCCGGACGCAATCACTTCAAACTCATAACTATCTTTTAAATCTGTAGTTTCCAACAGGCAGTCCAGCGTAGTCAGCCCCCAATTGTCAAATATTGTCTGTGGATTGTTGTTGGAAATACGTGTATTCTCAATTTTTGCCCAGCTTGTTCCGCCGGCTCCGGCAATATCAACAACCGACACTCCAAGATTGAGAAGACGTTCGGCCACCGCTCCCGATATTCCGGCACCTGTCTCCTTAACGATCACAGGAACGGGGCTCTCTTTCACAAGCTGCGCAATCCCGGATTCTATACCCTTAAAATTTCTGTCGCCCTCAGGCTGCATCAATTCCTGCAGCGGATTCAAATGCACGATAACGGCATCTGCTTTGATAGAATCAATCATCCGGTTCATCTTTTGTTTCGAGAGCCCGCCTATCAGCTGTGCTCCCCCAATGTTGGATGCGATGAAAGCACTGGGGGCTTTCTCCCTTACAATAGAAAATGTCTGTTCCGTATCGGCATCTTCAAGCATTACTCTCTGGCTGCCAACACCAAATGGCAGATTATGATCTTCACAAAATTCTGCTATTATTGTGTTTACTTTTCCTGCATCTGTGTAGCCGCCGGTCATAGACGAAATAAAAAGCGGAAACGAAAATACCCGGCCGAGTAAAGTCATCTCTGTTGATACCTCTCCGAAATTTACTTCGGGAAGGGCATTATGAATAAATTGATAGTTTTCAAACCCGGTGCCTTTCTGGTAGTTCACCTCACCTGTAAGAGTAAGCTGCACATGGTCTTTTTTTCGTTGTTTAATCTGGCTCATCTTTCAAATACGTTCCAAATATTAATATCTTTCACTGACAGGTAACTGCAACGTGTATCAGAATACACAAAGTAATAAGTTTCCCTTTCATTTTTAAAATGAATTTCTTTTTTCTTTTCAGCAAAGGTGTATAAAAAATCTTCCGATTTATATACATTGCCATCAATTAATAAATATTCCTATGAAAACCTTCCAGGACAATATCCTTGCCATTTTCGATCGTATACGAACGCATAATTTTCATCCTGTCCGGGATGGATTTACCTATGACCGTAATCTGGACGAACACGGTGTTGCAGATTTGAACGACCGGGATTGGCTGGTCCGAACCCTTGCCGTGCGGGACCTTGTTCGCATTGGTAAACCAGCGGAGAATTACATCATTTCTGCCCTGTTGGATGAAAATCACCACATTCGGCATGTTGCAGCAATGACGGCAGGGATTCTTCGCTCTTTCAAGTCTGTTGAAAACCTTGAGTCCACATTACTGGAAGACAGCCACGAGGTAGTGCGCTCGCAGGCAGCTGTGTCATTGTGGCAAATTGGCGATAAAGATTCATTGAGAGTTGTAAAAAAAGCCGAAAAAGAGGACAACTCAAAGGATGTAAGGCATCAGGCCGAGCTCGCCGCGTATGCCATTCGAAATAATTACACTGCCGCCCCTGAGCTTGCAGAGGCCTGGAGAAACCTGGAAGAAGATAATTTCAACAAGGTTGAGACCGGGAAAAAAGCACCTGATTTTGAACTGCCTGATACAGAAAACAGAAAATGGCAGCTATCAGATCATATTGGTGAAAAACCGGTCGTTTTAATCTGGATTTTTGCTGACTGGTGCCCGGTTTGCCACAGAGAATTTGCTGAATTAATTGAGATGCGGGAGGAATTGCAGGATTCTATTCAGTTTATTACACTCGAATGCCACGATATCTATCCGGCTCGGGTGATGGCTGGAAAAGAGCTTGAACCTCATTACTGGTTTTCGGAAGAGTCTTTCAGGAAAACATATACAAAGAAGATATGGTGGCCCCACCTGGCCGACCGTGCAGCTGGTGTGGGAACTGCCTATGGCGTACAGCCCATGGCATTCACAGTTCACTCCGAGTGGATCAACCGTCCGGCAGTTGTAATTATCGATGGAGAGGGAATGGTCCGTTTTACTTACTACGGAACATTCTGGGGAGACCGCCCTACCATCGCGGATATTAAAGAGATGATTGAGACCGGTTCTTACGATTTTGAATCGGAAAAAAGATTGAAAAAAGAAATACAGCAGTGTTGACAAATCAGTTTACATTGCATTTCAATTCACTTTCAACATAAGTGAATAGAACCTGCAATCTTGATAGTTACATCCAGAATAACATATGTGCTTGTTTTTGATGTTTATCCGGAATAGAAAAAAAATCAAAAGTATAGCTTTTAACATTGCATTTCCCTTAAATTCAGGAATTAAGAAATGAACATTACCAGTTTTTAT
>CAZFAJ010000026.1:30221-34729 GCA_964517005.1 uncultured Balneolaceae bacterium
ACATTGCATTTCCCTTAAATTCAGGAATTAAGAAATGAACATTACCAGTTTTTATGTCAATTTTTAATTTATTGAAATTTTTCACCTTCATCATATTCATTTTCTTGATTAGCTGCGGATCAGAAAATAATGAACCTGAATTGCCGGAGGTTGAAACCTTAAGTGCAACTGTTTTTCAGTTTTCGAGCGCCACTTTGAGAGGTGAGGTAATTAGCAGCGGCGACTCCGGGTTAATAAGCCGGGGATTTTGTTACGGTGAAAATGATTCTGAAGTCAGGAATAACTGTGTATCAGTTGATAGCGGGCGCTTAGGTCAATATGAGTTAGAATTAGATGATTTGCCGCCCGAGACTACTTTTGAGTATGAGAGTTTTGCAAGAAACTCTGATGGAACAGGATATGGAAGCAGGCAAGCTTTTTCAACCGGTGAACAAGCTGACTGGGAATTGATATCTGAAATTCCTTTTGAGGATTTAAATTCGATAAATTTTATAAACGAAAGAGAGGGATGGATTGCCGGAAGTAATGGCAAGATTTTTAAATCTGTTGACAGTGGAGAAAACTGGACAGAGCACAGAGTGGAATTATCTGAGGATGTTATTGATAAGAGTTTTAAAAAAATACACTTTACAGACTCGTCAAATGGATGGATTGTTGGTTCAGAGGGTACATTTTATATCACAAATAATGCGAATTCAGGGTTCGATTGGGATACAAGCAGAAACAGTGCAAACCAGGATGTAACAGATGTGGAAGCTGCCGATGATAGTTTAGTTGTCATAAGGTCACCTTTGGAGTTGGTCGTAAGTTCAAATGGAGGAATGAGCTGGCTTTATTTTGATTTATCTTTTAGCGGCGGACCAAATTCTCTTTTTCCTGCTTTAACCTTTCCCAGCAAAAACACGTTAGCTATAAGTAATGGAACGGCACTTTTTATCAGCGATGATATGGGGGAAACCTGGAACAATATAAAACCTGAGTTTTCGAATACGAACGGATCAGAAATTGAAATATTCATTCAATCTGTATTTTTTTTAAATGACCGTGATGGATGGATCCTTTCAAGATTTAACCAACCTAATGATATTACAGAGGAGAGATTTATTGCTTTTACCGGTAATCGCGGTGAAAAGTGGGAGATTATTTTTATAGATGCAGAAGGTGATAAAATCGGTGAGAATACTGAAAAAATATACTTCTTTGATGAAAACAATGGGTTTATACTGGACAGACTGCTCAGAACAATGGATGGTGGTTTCACATGGCAAACGTCAACATCCGTCACCACTGCACTGGATGACATTTTCTTTTTGAATAGTGAAAATATTTGGGGAATATACGATAGTAAAATATTCAAATATTCGAATTAAGAGAACCACTTGGGTAAAACCAAAAAACAGGTGGAAAGTATATTGGAGGCGTGCAGATTTAAAATGGCACCTCTATGAGCCAGCCCCTGAAGCAGACACACTCGGCGATTTCCTTCGCCTTGTGGAAGATGATGAATATTATTGTTTTACAGGGTAGGATTTACCGCAACATTGAAAATTTTTATTGCGAGCAATAACCGGCAAAATCCAGTTGAAACGCTTGTTAAGGTAACCCCGCACTCGATTTAGGAGGATCTTGCCGGACATGCCATACGGTTTGAATATAGATCGTATTCTCGTCTTTACGCATCCGATAGATCACTCGATAGTTGCCTAATATCAGTTCACGCAAATTCGGTTCATTATACTCAGGCACAATACGTCCTGATTCCGGTTGTTCAATAAGTTGATCGGTTTTCTCAATCAGTTTTAATGCCCACTTTTCAGCGGTTACAACATCATCTTGAGCAATGTAGTCAACAAACTTGTTGAGCTTGTGCAATGCTTGATTGGTCCAAATTATTTCCACTTGGCCAGGTTTTCTTTAATCCGTTTTTTAGCTTCCTCATGCGAAACGACTTCACCTCTTGAAATTTGTCGTTCTGCTTCAATCAGCTCTTCCATCAGATCAAGCTTATCAACCATTCGCTGATACTCCGATACATCCACTAAAACAGCAGCACTTTTTCCGTGCTGTGTTAAAACAATGGATCGTTTCTGTTTCTTGATCCGGTCTATGAAATCAGCAGCATGTTTTCGGAATTCGGAAAGTGGCTGGATATCTTGGTCTATTTCAATTCGTGCTGTGGACATAATTATGGTTTTTTCTTATAGGAGTACTTTTATTGTACAAAATATATACGTAATAAGATAACCAAAAGACGCGACAAACCGTATTTGAGAAGGATATTCCAGGCGGGCCACAAGCGCCTGCTACCAAACTCTGAAGCTGGCCACACCCAATTTGCCGGTTTTGCGTGCAACCCGACAAGCAAGTATTCTGCTGCTAAACCGAACTTTCTTGTAGGGAACAAATAGTAAAATCATTTTCTTTTGACACGTTTTACAATGAACTCTTGCATACCGAACGGATACGAAAAGCGGGCAAGCCAGATAAACGCAAATACAACTCGTGCAACTTCAGATGCTTAATTCATACCGAATATCCTGTGTTTGTTATTCATTGAAACATAACGGTGCGGCAATTCTGCTGCGGGACTACCAATTTAAAAGTCGAGCAGCCAACGCAAGCCCGGCAGCCCCGATGGTTCGGGGCTGGTTATGTATTCGGCTCATAGATCCATGGATTAATCACTTCAACTCCTGAACCTTCCATGTCCTGCGTATTTCTTGTAACAACTGAAAGGTCATGCACCTGGGCTGTAGCAGCAATAAGTGAATCAATTGCCGGAAGTGCTTTTCCATTTTTTTCTGCTGTAGCCAAAATCTTGCCCCATCTATTCACTTCTTCCATATTGATGTTAATTACACGATTTTTGAACCGGTGGTTTAAATCCTCTTTGACCCATTGATTTAACTCTTTCTTCTTTTTTGATTCAGGCAGTTTTTCGATTCCTTTTCGTAATTCACCAAAAGTAATGACGCTTAAATACATCGAAAACTCATCCTGACCGGCGAACCATTTCAGAACATTTGGATTTGGTTTCTTTTTAACCAATTCTGAAATACAGCATGTATCAATCAAGTAGCTCATAGTTCAACTTGACGGGAAGGGGATTTATCTCGCTTTAAATCAATCTCGATCTTTGAAAGTGGAGAATCTCGAAAAAACTCTACCAAAGATGTTTTCGGTTGTTCTAATTTTCGATAATCCTCAGCCGAAAGCACCACTACACTGTCTTTCCCATGCTTTGTAACCGTTTGAGGCCCTTCTTCGGATGCTTTGCGGACAACTTCGCTAAATCTGTTTTTAGCTTCCTGTAACTGCCATTTTTTTGTTTTAGGTTTCATAAAGACCTCCATTTTCATCTAGTCTGTCTAGAATCTACAGATTTATAACAGATTATAGAAGTAAAAATTGCCTGTAGCAAAAGATTTGATTTCCGACACATAACGGTTTGGCAAATAACCGGCGTGGCGCAACAGTGTCGAATTAATTCTAAAACGAAAGATTAACTAATAAAAAGAAGGAGAGCAAAAAGTTGCGAGGCCTGTCCGCGTTAATGTGCGGCTCATGCCGCTGCCTACCTATAACTCTGGTTTTTATTAAAATAAATCATCTTTGATATGCACCACCTTTCATATCATATCCAAACTGGAATTCGAAAGGTTCAAGAATCACTCCATTTGACAATGGATGGCTTCCATTGATACTCCACGTGGAAGAATCCTTGCAATATTGAATTCGGTGCCCGGCAAATGCTATCCGAACCACATCAGTAACACCGGATGCGTTGGGAGGAAAAATCGTCTGCATACCGGCGGATTGGGATCCTCCGTAAATCGGTTCGGTTGGCAGACAGTTTCCAACAACTTTCAGACCATCTGTATCAATACTTCCCTTCCAGCACCCGTTTTCGTTCTGATAAAGTGTTACATTTCCAAATGTGGCATAATGTCCTTTTTTGCGCATCGTCACAGCGAATAAACTATCAGGTATCCAAAAATTCAGGGCTAAATATGATCCGCCGGGGTTGGGATCATCTTGTGAATTTGTATGGTTAACCCGAGCCAACCAAAGGGCAGCTGCACCTTTTTCAGGCCATTCAGGTGCAACCCCATCGATGGTAAACGTTCCCGTTTTAACAATTTCCAAAAACGAGATACCCCATGTTTTTTTATTTGGATTCTTGGACAGGTAGTCCGCTGCCCATCCAATACCGGTCGAAGCTAATTCCCCGACTGTAGTAAATTGTAAAGTAGATGGAAGCCGATTCTCAACCGTGGTAGGATTAAATAAGATCCAGCTGACAATCTCCTTTGGCTGGTCTACAATCCAATGGGTCTGGGCACCGTCGGGAAGGGAGGGAACCTGAGAAAAAGACTCTACTGTAATAACTGTAGTGCTACAGATGAGCGTCAATAGAAATATGACTTGTCTCATTCGATATAGATCTACTGTTTAGAGATATAAATTAATTCCTGAATTGATTTAAAGTAATTGATAGCGGTATAACG
>CAZFAJ010000027.1:0-17804 GCA_964517005.1 uncultured Balneolaceae bacterium
TCAATCCCGGGAAAATCTATTTTTACAATGGATTTCTGTTTATCAATGAAGTCAATAAGGGAGTCCACGTGATTGATAACAGAGACCCGTCTGCTCCTGTCAATACCGGTTTCATAAATATACCTGCTAATAAAGATATCGCCATCAAAGACGATATTTTATATGCCGATTCGGGAAAAGACCTGCTTGTGTTAGACATCAGCAACATGCAGCAGGCCGAATTAATCGAACGAATTGATAGTGTATTCAATACTGCCGCTACTATTGCCCCGGGCTTCACCACTCAAAACGTTGATCCCTCAAAGGGAGTAGTGGTGGATTGGAAAAGGGTTGAACGCACAGAGGTCTGTGAGGGTGATTGCCGGTTCCATCCCGCAAGCGGGTCTCGATTTAACACTCTTGGCGCAACTTCTGAAGCTTCATTTGCAGCTGATGCGGGAGGCTCCGGAACCGGCGGCTCCATGGCGCGGTTTGCCATTGCAGGCGAGCATCTCTATGCGGTTGACCATACAAATTTGATCACATTTGATATCTCTTCTTCATCGGTAGTAAAACAGAATAATCAACACGTTGGATGGGCGATTGAAACGATTTTTCCTTACCGGGAAAACCTATTTATCGGATCTGAATCTGCCATGTTTATTTTTGATATTTCCAATCCGGCATTTCCTCAGGAGTTGTCAATCTACCGGCACTCTACAGCATGTGACCCGGTGGTTGTGGAAGGTGAATTTGCCTTTGTAACCTTACGGGAGGGAACTCGTTGCCCAAACGGGTTTAACCGTCTGGAGGTGGTTGATGTCAGTAACTTATTACAGCCCACAAGAGTTGACTTTCACGAAATGATCAAACCCCATGGCCTTGGTATCGACGACGGGTATCTTTTTGTAAGTGAAGGCGAATTCGGGCTGAAAATTATGGATGCAACAGATCCGTTGAATATAAAGCTTCTGGATCATATCAAGGATATAAAAACATTTGATGTAATTCCGCACAACGGAGTTCTTATGGTAACCGGTGAAAGCGGAATTATTCAATATGACTACAGCGATATTCAGGATTTAAAACATCTGAGCACCATACCTGTATTTTCTGAGTAAGCAGGAAACATGAAACTGAATTTTAAAAATCCCGTTACTCTTCCAGACAGTGGTTTGTCAGTGATCACAGGAAGAGTGGTATTGTACCTGCTGATATCTTTGATACCTCTAGTTCTGACTGCACAAAACAGTATGCATTCTACAACTGAACATACACACATTTTACCTTTCAGCGGCAATTCAGGACTTACCAAAGCCATTATGTTCGACTTGATATCGGCAAATGACAAAATCACCCCGAGACCGGTAATCATAAGTGGATTTCAGTTCACCCAGAATTTTACAGCCGGTATCGGAGTTGGCTTTACCCCTTACGATGATCCTCTTTCACTGGTTCCCCTCTTTATTGATCTAAATTACAAACTACTGAACAGCGGGATATCTCCTTTTGCCTCTCTTAAAGCCGGATACGGTTTTAGTGTCAAGACAGAAGCGGATACCCGCGTTGACAATCACAACGGCGGATTAACGATAAATCCCGGAACCGGGATTTATTTCCCCCTGGGAGACAGAACCGGTTTGTCGCTAAATTTTGGTTTTAACATAGACAATGCCAGTTTTGAGCAGCAGCTGTTTAACGGCGGCACATTGCGCCGGGATCTGACCTACAAAAGATTAAATTTCGGTCTGGCCTTTACATTTTAAACACGAAATGAAGAAAAGGTTTGACTTGCGGGATTCATTTCAACAACCTCTCTGCGCCCTCTGCAACTTCGCGCCCTTTGCGTGAAACCCAAGACAAAGATCCTTCCATAGGGTGCACACAGCCAAATTTGAAAATATCATTGTAAGACGCAATTTTATAAAAAGATTTTTGATCTATACAATATCCCACCCGATTAATTTTTCAATCACCGACAGGTCCGGTGCTTTTTTCAATCTGATTTCAGGATTTAATTCATCACTCAGATAATCAAGAGCCGGTTCCAGCCATTCATCATCCGAAATATCCATCTCTTTTTTGATCAGTGCCAATTGATAAATATGGATGAGCCTGTCAAAAAGGTACTTACATGAAGTTTCGACAGTATCCTGCTCCTCACCTTCCAGATCATCAATAAGAGATAGCAATTTGTTGAGTTCTGTGTCCATTTTTTTATCTGATACAGACTGAATCTCTTCGATCAATAAATCAAGTGCATCTGTTTTCTTTATAGCGCGGAGAATATCCAGAACAATGATATTACCGGATCCTTCCCAAATCGGAAGCACATTTACATCGCGAAAGAGTTTAGGCATGATAAAATCTTCGATATAACCGTTCCCACCAATCAGTTCCATACAAGCCCGGACCGTATAAACCGACTGTTCTGCTGTCCACCATTTAGCCATCGGAATTAAAATACGCATCAGCCGTTTTTCATCTTCATCACCATTTTCGGCGGCGTCCATTGCCCTGATCGTTCGCCAAACCAGCAAAAATCCGGCTACGTATTTTGACCCAAGTTCATAAAAATTGTCCCTGATAAGTGCGTGATTTGTTACGGTTTTACCAAACGTGGTTCTGAAACTGAGATATTGCCACGCTTCTGCAATACCTCTTCTCATGGCACCTACGGCAGCTACAGCATTGTACAACCGGGACATGTTGATCATTTCGGCCATAATCTTAAAACCATTGCCTTCTTCACCAATTAATTTACCCTTTGTCCCCTGAAGCAGGATTTCAGCTGTTGCCATGGATCGCACTCCCATCTTATCCTTAAGACGAACAATCTCCATTGAATTTTTTTCGCCATTCTCCAGGATTTTTTCCACGAGAAAAAGTGACAACCCTTTTGTTCCCTTCATAATAGTATCGGTTCGGGCGAGCACCATCATCACATCTGCATTGGCATTACTGCAAAACCACTTCTCACCTATAATCGTATGATAATTACTGTCGCTTCGAACCGCTTTTGCCCTGTTTGCGCCGACATCCGATCCGCCTGCTTTTTCTGTCAAAAACATAGCACCTGTATAAAAATCCTTTGCTTCGGGACTTGATAATTTTGGAAGCAGACGATCTTTATCCTCCTTTGAACAGTAACGGTCAATGATGTATGCTGCACCATCCGTCATACAAAGCGGACAGTATTGCCCAAGTTCACTCATTGCATAAATCTGTCCCGCTGCAAATCCGAGTTGATGCCGGTCACTGCTAAGCTTTTTTCTCAGCTCCGGATCATACTTTACATGAAACATTTCTGAGTTGGCAGCAATTTCGAGTAACAGCCAGTAGGACGGATGAAAATCGATGCGATCAATATCCTCTCCATAAGGTGTACGCTTGCTCAATTTCGGCCCGTATTTGTCGGCATCCTGCGAAAGTACATCCATAAGTGAAGCCGCTTTCATACCAAGCGCTTCAAGTTTGTCATTCATATAATCAAGTGATTCTGTTAAAACAGCACGTTCCAGATAATTTTTTAGAATTTTATCACTCTCATAAAAGTTTGAACTAAATACAGCCTCTTTGCCTAACACATGATTTTCGGGATGCAGCATAATGTCTCTTCGTTTAAGTAGTTTTAATTATAATGTAATGCAAAAGAAAGACGACGTCAATCATAGTCAGGAGGTAGAAAGTGGGTAAAGCTGCCGAAAGCACTTTAGAATCTATGAACAATGATAACTATCGAATGAAGTGAAGTAAATCTGGCAAAATTTTCAAACCCCTTCGCGCTCTCCGCACCTCCGCGGGCTTCGCGTGAAACCAAAAAGGAAGATCTTTATACGGTTTGCATGTCAGGCTAAAAAAAAGTTAAAAAGGAGCACTTCTATGGGTTTCACCAACATCAGATTTCTTAATCCTGCAACAGATTCCTCGATCTGTACCTTCAATCATAATCTGGCGGATCAGATAAAAAGTTTTGGACTGTAATATTTTTATTTATAGATTTATATTAAACCCTTTTAAACTGAATTCAGGAAAAATCAATGAAAATACGGAACTTCATCATTCTGCTTGCTTTTGCTATTGCCTGTGACTCACCAACTGAAAACGCGGGTCAGGAAAATTTCATTGAATCCATCAAATTCGAGCCAGGCACTGTTTTTACCTACTCTTATTCATTTGAGGAAACAGACAGTACATTCACCGAAGTAGTTGAAATCATTGAGCAGGGAATGATAGAAATGTCTATCCATGAAGCAGACCGGGTACCGGACGGACCGGAAGCAACCTTCAAAACTGAAATGAAATTCACTCATTCCGATGAGTTCAGCGAAACATGGTTTCATGTAACCGATGATCGATTACTGGAAGTAGCGCACCGGAATGCAGATTTAGCACCTCTTGTACTCCCAAAAGCTTCAACGCTTAGCACTGATCCCGCGGCTGGTTTTTTATCTTTTCATTCGAAAATACTGCAACTTGCTGCCGGTAATACAAATTTTTATGAAAGGAAAAAAACCGGGAGTAAGGCAGACGAAGAGAATGAAATTCGTAACCAGGTAGTTATTCGTGAAGATCCAAGAGTGGTTTATCAATTCCCTCTTGAAGAAGGTTCCGAATGGATCTCTTTTGAAACGCCATTCCTTCAAACAAGACGTGTGGAGCAAATGATTTTCGGTTCCGAGTCCGAATCCCGTGAAAAAACAGCAGTTATTCATACTGAAAGCCCGCGTCTGGATCTCGAGCGATGGATTGAAATTGTAAATCCTAAGGGATTGCAAGAACGAATTCTGGAATATACCCTTGACGGAACAGACGAGACCGGAACCTTTCGCAGAAAAGTTTATCTCAGGGAATCTTATCAGCTTGAAGATATGAATTGATTAAAATGATATTCTAATCATAGAAACAGGATTTTTTGCAGATTTTTCACTATCTATGTGATCAAACGAACATTCTATTCATATTTTGTTATGGATGCTGAGATTCTGACTTGGATTTTTGTAGGCGGGGGAGCACTTTTGATGCTTCTTGAACTGGTACTGCCCGGAGGGGTCGCTTTCTTTCTTGGCCTGAGTGCACTCGGTGTCGGTATCACCAGGTTTTTCGGTCTCATTTCTGATCCCGGCACTTCACTTGCTGTCTGGCTGCTGGCTTCCGTCGGCCTCACCATTGCAATACGCCCGTTTATAAAAAAATATTTTAAAGGTGACACATTCTTCAAACTGGCCGATGAAGATTATGAAGCTATGGATCAGGTTGTGGATGTTGTTGAACCGCTGACGGACAGCGACAGCTCCGGCAGAATCAAAATGAACGGCATCTCGTGGCAGGCTCGCTCGATAGAAGGGCCGGTTCCTGCCGGAAAAAAAGTACGCATCAAATATCGTGAAAACACCACCTGGATTGTTGAACCAATTGGAATCATCGACCCTCCTGATAACAAACTAAAAGAAACAAACCGAAACTGACTATGTGGACTACACTTCTAATACTTATTGTTTTCTCCTACTTCATTTTAACCCGCCTGTTTATTATTGTTGAAATGCGAGAAGAAGTAATTCAGGAGCGTCTGGGAAAATTTAAGAAAACACTGAAACCCGGTTTTCATTTTTTGATTCCATTTATTGACCGGGCTGCATACCATCAGGAGATGCGCGAACAGGTTTTGGATGTGCCCAGCCAGACCTGTATCACGAAAGATAATATTGAAGTTTCCGTCGACGGTCTTGTCTATTTAAAAGTAATGGATTCCTATAAAGCCAGTTATGGAATTTCCAATTACCATGCGGCTGCCGTCAATCTTGCTCAAACAACGATGAGAAGTGAAATCGGCAAGATCACACTGGATGACACCTTTTCGGAACGGGAAATGATGAACGAGAATATCGTCAGGGAAATTGACAAAGCTGCCGATCCCTGGGGAATAAAAGTTCTTCGCTACGAAATTAAAAACATCAGGCCATCTAACGAAATCGTGGATACCATGGAAAAGCAGATGGAAGCCGAACGCGAGAAACGGGCTGAAATCACCAACTCCGAGGGATATCGCCAGGCCCGGATCAACGAATCGGAAGGTGAACAGAAAAACCAGATACTGGTATCTGAGGCGCAACGGCAGCGCAGAATCAACGAAGCCAAGGGACGTGCAAGTGAAATTGAGCTCGTGGCAACTGCAACAGCAAAGGGGTTGCGGAGAATTGCCAAATCAATCCAAAGGCCCGGGGGTGAACTGGCTGTAAAAACCAAACTGGTGGAACAGTATATCGATCAGTTTGGTAAGATTATCAAAAATACCAGTGTATCCGTCCTGCCGGTGGAAACAGCTAACCTGAAAACATTTTTTGAAGGAGTGGGTAAAATCAGCGACCACACGAAAAGCAATAAACGTACAACATCCAAAACTGATAATAAAAGAGGGTAGATATGCCAATAATGGAAACCATAAGCAAGGTTCTGATTGCACTATTTGCAATTTATCTCACATTTAAATTTTTACAGGCCCTAAGGCTGGTTCCGAATCAGTTTGCACATATTGTGGAACGTCTTGGCAACTATCACAAAACTCTCGGCCCCGGATTTCATGCATTGATTCCGTTTATCGATAAAGTGGTTTACAAAAAAGACCTGCGCGAGGAAACCATTGAAGTAGAGCCACAAGAGTGTTTTACTAAAGACAATGTGAAAGTTGAAGTGGACGGAGTTCTCTACCTGAGTGTGATGGACCCGGTAAATGCCAGTTATGGTGTCACCGATTACCGGTATGCGGCTGTTCAGCTTGCACAGACCACCACACGGTCAGTGATAGGACTCATGGATCTTGACCAGACTTTTGAAGAACGGGCTATGATGAGCAAAGAGGTGGTAAAGGTATTGGGTGAAATCGAGCAGCTGTGGGGTATCAAGGTTCACAGGTATGAAATAAAAAATATTCATACACCGCGCACGGTACAAAAAGCGATGGAACGCCAGATGACTGCCGAGCGCGACCGGCGTGCCATTATTGCCAAATCTGAAGGTGTCCGGGATTCAAATGTAAATGAAGCTGAAGGTGTGCGGGCCGAGATTATCAATATTTCTGAAGCAGAAATGCAACGACGTATAAATGAAGCCGAAGGCCGGGCACAGGAAATTGAGGCCATTGCCGAAGCCACGGCATCTTCCATTGAACAGATAGCCGACGCACTTTCACAGCCAAAAGGTGAAGAGGCAATGAATTTACAGCTCAAAGAAAAATACCTGAATGTGATGGAAGGCCTGGGCAAAAAAGAGAACCAGATCATTCTGCCGAAGGATATCACCAATTACGATGCCCTGATGGAGGGACTGAAACTCAACAACAGTGCTGAGAATTAACAGACTACTGGCACCTTCATCAATGCAATCAGGCTTTTAGCCTGCTTTTTGGTCTATTTGAGTCCGGCGGCGAAAGTACATTTTTTTGCAGAACGTCTTACTTATCGGTTAAAGCCGCAACACCGGGCAGCTCTTTTCCTTCCAGAAATTCCAGGCTGGCTCCGCCGCCGGTTGACACATGAGAAACTTTCTCTTCAAGACCGGCTTCTTTAATAGCTGAAGCTGAATCACCGCCGCCTATAATCGTAACCGCTCCATTGGATGTTGCTTCAGCGAGTGCTTTCGCAACTTTAAAAGTGCCTTCTGCAAAATTTTCCATCTCAAACACGCCCATAGGACCGTTCCAGACAATCGTTTTGGCATTCAGAATCCGATCACTGAATAATTCTATCGACCTGGGCCCGATATCAAGCGCCATCCAACCATCTTCGATACCGTCTTCACCTACTGTTTTATATTCTGCGTCGTTTTTAAACTCTTTGGCCACAACTGAATCCACCGGAAGAAGCAGATCGATTCCTTTTTCTTCTGCTTTACTGATCAGCTCTTTGGCGAGAGCTATCTTATCCTCTTCTACCAGCGAATCTCCTATCGGAAGACCTTTGGCTTTATAAAATGTATAGGTCATTCCTCCTCCTATGATAATTGAATCAACCTTATCCAACAGGTTTTCAATAACACCGATTTTATCGGATACTTTGGCGCCGCCCAAAATAGCTACAAATGGCCGGGTTGGATTGTTAACACTGTCGTTAAGATACTCAATCTCTTTTTCCAGCAAAAAACCGGAAACAGATGGCTGCAGAAATTCGGTAACTCCGGCTACGGATGAGTGTGCACGGTGGCTGCTGCCAAAAGCATCATTGACAAAGAGATCGGCGTGTGCAGCAAGCTGCTTCGAAAACTCAGAATCATTTTTCTTTTCACCCGGATGAAACCTGACATTTTCAAGAATAACAACCTCTCCTGCGTTTGCATTCTGAACCACTTTTTCTGCATCCGGGCCAATACAGTCAGACGCAAAATAAACTTTGTTATCTATTAAAGTGCCAAGATGATCTGCCACTGGTTTCAGGCTGAACTCGGGGTCGGGTGAACCGCCGGGACGCCCGAGATGGCTTGTTAAAATCAGTTTTGCCCCTTTTTCGAGAATATATTTAATAGAGTCAAGAGCCTGAACAATTCGATTGTCATCCGTTATTTTTCCGTCTGTTATCGGGACATTAAAATCTACACGCATTAAAACGGTTTTGCCTTTCAGTTCAACATCTTTGATCGTTAGTTTAGCCATGGTCTTGTTTATTAATTTTTTTTTGATTTTGTTAGCCTTCTTAAAAATAATGGTTATTGTATCAGATAAGAAATAATTTTTGTGTCATCAATCACCCGACTCACCAACTTCTGCGAAAACAATTCCGGCGCAGATCTGCCGGTTTTTTGGGTTGAACAGACTCTTCCAGTCAAAATCATCATGTAAAAAGCTCCGGCGGTCCGATGGATTCTGTCCGAGAAAATATTCTCTGCGGAGGGCCGGCGAAGCAAGCAACCGCTTATCTTTTTAAATTGAAGACAATTTGTTAGCTTTTAAGCAGAATTTATATATACTATACTCATCATCAGAGTATATAATAAAGCCGTATCCGGACTCGGAAAATCACAAAAATTATCGCAGTAGCTCATGGATGTAATTTATTTTGATCATGCCGCAACAACACCTCTTGATGAAAAGGTGTTTGACACAATGAAGCCCTATTTCTCCGAATACTTCGGAAATGCAAATTCTGCTCACCAGCTCGGCAGAAAGGCAAAAGTGGCTCTTGAAGATTCCAGAGAAACAATTGCTTGCCTCCTCAATGCTGAGCCGTCCGAAATTGTATTCACAAGCGGCGGAACAGAAAGTGATAATGCGGTTATTAACGGTGTACTCGATGCAACCGGGAAAAAAGAGATAATTACCTCACCTATCGAGCATCATGCTATTTTACACCCGGTTGAAATGGCGAAATTAAAAGGTGTGAAACCGGTTTATTTGCAGCCGGACAACAATGGTATGATATCGGCAAAACAGGTAGCTGATGCCATTACCGACAACACTGCGTTGGTCTCGCTTATGCATGTGAATAATGAAATCGGTTCGATAAACCCGCTGCGTGAAATTGCAGCTGTTTGCAAGGAAAAAAACATCCCATTTCACTCAGATACGGTTCAAAGTGTGGGAAAGATACCTGTTGACGTAAAAGAGCTCGGAATAGATTTTCTGAGTATCAGTGCCCACAAAATATACGGGCCTAAAGGAGTAGGTGTAATGTACATTCGCAACGGCGCCCCCTGGATCCCCTGGCTTCACGGCGGTTCTCAGGAACGGCGCCGAAGGGGCGGGACATCAAATGTTGCAGGTATTGTGGGTATGACAAAAGCTCTTGAAATGAGTGTGCAAGAGATGGCAGAATGCTGTAAAAAATTTGACAAACTGAGAGAAGCGATCATTGACGGACTAAATAGTGAGTTGTCAGGTCAATTTAAAATCAACGGGCCTGAAAATTCCGGTGTACCTCATATTATTAATATTGCATGTACCACAGCCGACGGATCTTCGCTCGATGGCGAAATGCTTCTCCTGAACCTGGATATTGAAGATATTTGTGTTTCAAACGGTTCGGCGTGTACTTCAGGAGCTTTGGACCCTTCTCATGTCCTGAAAGGCCTTGGTTTAAGTAATGAAATGGCTACTTCCAGCATCCGGATAAGTTTTGGTAAACACAATACAGTGGAAGAAGTGGAAAAATTGATAACTGCATTGAAAAAAATACTGGCTCAAATGAAACCGGCAGTAAAAGTATGAATCCTTTTTTAAAATACGGTCTCATAGCGGCCGCAGTGATTGTGGGTATCATTTTATTCAGCCGTTTTCAGGGATCCCGGTCTTCTGATTTCAATGAGATGATGCAATCAAATGACAACCCCTTTCCGGAGTGCCCCGACTCTCCGAATTGCGTTAGAATATCAGTTCCATTTGCACAACCCACCTCTCGAATCTTCTTTCTTGCGACCCAGGCGGTTGAAAATTTACAACCTGCAGAGTTCTCTTCTTCTTCAAACGAACTTACCGTTAACGCCGTGTTTGAAATTCCTGTATTTGGCTTCCGGGATGATTTGCAAATGAAAATTGAAGGCGAGGACAGAAATCATGTGCTGCATATACGCAGCGCAAGCCGCACAGGCTATAGCGACCTTGGAGTAAACCGAAGGCGTGTCCAAAAAGTTATTAAATCCATTCGTGAGAAATTGTAACTACTAATTGCCATCAACGTCTTTTTTTGCACCCGCATGGAAATTAACCGGCTATCTATTTTTACAGGAATCGCGCTTATCCTGCTTGGCACAGGCTTTTATTTCGCAACCGGTTCATACAGTGCTACTGCAGTTATTCCTTCCATATATGGGCTGGCTTTTTCAGGGCTGGGATACTTAGGCAAAAAAATTAAATCGCTGCAAACACATACGGCGTATGCAACACTATTGCTTGGGGTTTTCGCTCTTTTCAGCACTCTGAACGGTTTCATTTCCATGTATCAGCTGTTTCAGGGAGTGCCGGTTGAAAAAAGCACGGCCGCTATTGCCCAGGGTGCCATGTTTATTGCCTGTTTTCTTTTTCTCTATTTCGGGATACGTTCTCTTCTCAGAAACCGGCAGACGACTGAGTAACTCTATTCAGAAATTTATTTATCGTTCTTAAAGATATGTTCAATCAAATCTCCGTATTTATCCTTAATAATGCGCCTCTTTACTTTCAGGGTCGGTGTAAGCTCTCCCGATTCCACGCTAAACTCTGAGTCGAGTAATCTGAAATCGCGTATTTTTTCATGAGATGCCAGCTTCTTGGAAAAGGAACGAACTTCTTGGCTGAAAATATTTTTTATTTCCTCTTTTTGAATCAAGTCCTGGTGAGAATTATAATCGATACCATTTTCTTTTGCATAGGTTTCAAGTGATTCAAAATCCGGAACAATCAGAGCAGCCATATAGTTTTGCTTCTCACCAACAACTACAAGCTGATCAATCCATTTGCTTGTTTTAAAGATCTCTTCAATTGGACCGGGATACACATTCTTTCCGCCTGCATTCACGATCATATGTTTAATTCTGTCCGTGATCTGAAGATTCCCATCCACAAACCGGCCCACATCTCCAGTGTGGAGCCAGCCTTCCTTATCAATCATCTCAGATGTCCCTTCTTCATTCTTCCAGTATCCTTTCATTACATTCGGCCCTTTGCAGAGAATCTCACCCTGTTCAGAGGTTAAGTCCGAAGGATATTGCTCACCGCTTAACTGTGCTATAATTTTATTATCCTCAAGTCGCTGAATACCAATCATGATACCATTTAATACTTTTCCGACTGTTCCCATACGCTCTTGTCCATATGGATTAACCGTCATCACCGGTGAAGTTTCTGTAAGTCCATAGCCTTCCAGAATATTTAAGCCGGCAGCCATAAAAAATGAACCGATATCCGGTGGCAGAGCAGCTCCTCCGGAGACAAAAAACCGGATTCTTCCGCCGGTTCGCTCCTTCAGTTTATCAAATACAAGTATGTCCGCAATATACTTCTGCAGACTCACAATACCCCTCAGTCCATCTGCATATTTTTTACCAACATCAACCGCCCACTCAAAAATTACCTGTTTCACAGTGCTGCCTTCTTCTACACTTTTGGCTACAAGATTGTAAATCTTTTCAAACAGCCGGGGCACACTAACAACGATAGTAGGATTTACCTCGGTCATATTTCTGGCTACGGTATCCACACTTTCCGCATAAAAGATTTCTGCACCGCCTGCCATCATTGCGTAGTAGCCGGCTGTTCGTTCAAAGGAGTGGCTTAACGGTAAAAAAGAAAGCACCCGGTCCTTTTCACCAATAGTAATCGCTTCGTGAGCTGCTTTTATATTACTCACAATATTTCCGTGTGTGAGCATCGCCCCTTTCGGTTTACCGGTGGTTCCGGATGTATAGATCAGGGTAGCAATATCTTCAGGAGTCACTGCATGCTCTCTTTTCAATATTTCATCCTTTGTTTTTTGATTGGCCTTTCCACCCTCGATCAAAATATTTTCAAACAAAACCACAAATTTATTATCCAGGTATCTTTTCACATTGGGTGTATCAAAAGCAATTACCTGTTTCAGCTTTTTGCAATTTTTAAATACTTCAACAGCCTTCTTTAGCTGAATACCTGTTGATACAAAAAATATTTTTGCACCTGAATCTTTCAGTATAAATTCACACTGAGGTGGCGGCAGTGTTGTATACAGAGCCACATTAATACCTCCCACCAGTTGAATGGCAAGATCCACAACCGCCCATTCATACCTGTTTTCGCTTAATATTGCTATCCGGTCATTTTTTTGAACTCCCTGTTCGAGCAGATATCCTGCAACTGCCATCACATCTTCCGATGTTGAATCCCAGGTTACATTTTGATACTCTCTATTTGGTGAAGGTTTATATGCAAAAGCAATTTTTTTGGAATTCTTATATTTTTGGACAAGATTCTCGTATAAATCCGTTAGAGTTTCAAAAGGTACAACTGTTGGCATCTATTCAGTATTAGTGTTTTTTGGCAAAATTATAAATGGTAACATATAAACGTTATTTTAAGTCACTTAATCAAATTTTTGAATTTAATTTCCGTGTACAAAAGAAATGATATTTTCGTTATCCCTCAAAGCTATTTTATTTAAAAATATTTAAAACCTACAATTATGGCACATCCGGCACAAGAGGAAACAATCAGTCTTGTAAAAGAAATTTTCAGGACCTATTTAAAAGAACACAAACAGCGGCAAACACCAGAAAGATTCATGGTATTAGAGGAGATATACCGTTCAGAGGGCCATTTTGATGCGGATGATATCTTTTTCAAGTTAAAAAATTCAGGAACCAGGGTCTCAAGAGCTACGGTTTACAACACACTTGACCTTTTAATTGAATGCGGACTTGTTCAGCGCCAGCAATTCGGCAAGAATCAATTTTACTATGAGCGCTCTTATGCTTACCAGCAACATGATCACATTATATGCACAGAATGCGGAGTGGTTGTGGAATTCTGTGACCCAAGAATTCTGGAGATCCAAAATCTGATGGAAGAGATCTACGACTTTAAAATTGATACTCACTCACTCCATTTTTTTGGCACCTGCAGCGATACAAAAGAGTGTGAACGCCGTAAAGAAAAAGGAAACAGAATTCAATCACTGGCCGACCGATAACAGGTATTCAGCCGCACTCATTATTTGCTATCCGAATAGACAGTCGTTTCCCTGATAAATTTCCGGGCGGCCCACCGGCTCCCGGTCCAGCCCAGCATTACAGAGAGTAAAAGAACGGCGGCAATTAAAAAGTACCATCTGCCGAATGGCCAGCTAAGTATTCCCAGTTGGGGAATATACACCGGTACAATCCATTCAAATAATCCGTAAATAATCGCAGAGGCAAACAGACCGGCTGCAAACCCCTGGATAACCCCCTCCATTAAAAACGGGCGCCTTATAAATGAATTTGTTGCACCGACAAGCTTCATAGCCCGAATCAGATCCCGTTTTGCATAGATTGTTAAACGAATGGTATTAAATACCAGAATCATTGCAGTAAGCAGAATAAGTAAGCCGATACTCCCGCCAATGATGGCAAGCAGTTCCATGCGGGCTTCAAGAATTTTTAGCAGAGCTATATTAAATTTGACTTCATCTACTCCCGCGAATGATTCAATTTCAGACACCAGGTTTTCAATCCGGTCCACATCTGCAGTTTCATCCACGATTACGCGAAAAGACGCGGGTAAAAAGTTCAAATCTGCCATTGCTTCGCTGCCAAAACCGAAATCCTGTTTAAAAATGGCAGCCGCACTGTCTTTTGAAATGTAATGAAGGTTACTCACTTCCGGTTTTTCAGCAATTCGACCTTGCAGGTCCTGCAGGGATCTATCATCCAGATCTTCTAAAAAAACTTCTACCTCAATTTGATTTCTCAAAAGATTTGAAACCTCATAAGCATTAAATCCGACTCGTGTTAATACTCCGATCAAAAAAACTGCAATAAAAAGAGAAAACATAGAAGTGAATGCAGCCAGCCTGGTTCGTTTGATACCTGCAATTCCTTCTCTTAAAACATAATTGAAACTCATATTTTTAATCCGTAAAAATTACCCGTAATGAAAACATAAAGCGACGCGGAGGCATGGGAAATCCCGCCGTTTCAAAGTAGCCCAACTGACCGACTTGGTCAAGCAGATTTTCCCATTTCAATAAAAGCATAAACCAGCGAATTCGCGTTGATATATCAAGATCAACCCTGTAAAATGAAGGCAAAGGCTGGCTGTTGATTCCGTTTTGCCATCGGTTCAGCGGTGTAATATAATTTGCTGAAATGTAATTATTAGGTGAATACATTGCTGAAAATCCTGCTTTCACAAATGCAGCTTTGTCAAAAACATCATTTTTATAGTACAGCGATCCTTTCAGCCATACCCGTTCACCACTATTGTCCAAAATATTGTTTACCGGATTTTCTGTGGATGTGGATAAAAATGTCTGCCCCGTAATTGAAATATCGCCTTCAAATCGTGTTGAATTCAGCTCAACCCAGGCCGCCCCCGACAGGTTTTTGTACGAACTGATATTTGTAAAAACACTATCCGGATTTACAAAAATACCATCATCAACCTGCCGCACCTGGGCCCGCGCCCCAATTGTAAAGTGCTCTCCCAAGCCAACAGTTGTCTCAGCTCCAAATTGGGTTGACTCCTCGTTTCTCAAATTTTGGTTTCCTTCATATTCCCGCGATTGCCAGTATAGCGCCTGTATATCGGGAACAGCCGAGCTTATACCGGCAAAAAAAGAAGTAGTCATATTCTCCGCCGGGTATATTTCAAGCCGTCCTGAAACATCAAACCCTGATTGAGAATCATCCCTGATATTAAAATTGGCAGATCCCTGAAGTGAACTGAATTTTCCCAAGTTTAATACAGTATTACTGCTTAGGTCAGCGCCCTTCCAGTCAGTTATTGTTAAGGATTTTTTTTCACTGTCAGTAAGTGAGTAAAATCGTCCGCTCAATTCTGTTTTAAAAACTCCGATATTGAGGTCATGCCTCACGAATGCTTCGATTCTTCTGAAATCAGTTGCAACTGTATCTGCAGAATAGCTCAAATCACGCTTTGCTGTTTGATGATGGATGCCAAAACTTGTAGTCACGTCTCCCTTACTATTACGACGGTTGTGCAGCTGAAGGTAAATATCACCGCTTGCTTCAGTTCCGTTTGCGGAACTTTCTATTGGCCTGGCCGTAAAACGGTTGAAAGAAAAAAAACGTAAATCCGGAATATTAAACCCGAAGGATTGCTCCTGGTCAATTGAATTATTGATAAAACCAGCCTTCAAAAGCCACTTATCACTATATTGATAGTATGTACGGGCAACAATTTGCTGACCATTAATCTTCGTGCGGTCAAAACCATTTTCATCTTTTCTGTCCCAGAATGAAAGCTCAAGGTTAAATTTTTGTGACAGGTTTTGCGTATATCCGAACTCCAGGTTAGTAAAATCGAATTTGCCTTCATCAAAATTCAGATATGTGCGTGGTTTGGTCAGGTAGTGGTCACGCAGAATTACCCTGCTTTTATAGTTCATTCCCCAATCAGAGATATCCAGCGACCTGACTTTATGAATAGGCAGCCGATTCCAGTTCACGCTACCGGTAAGCGGGTCTGTTATATCCATTCTCTCAAGTTCAAGATTCAAATGCCTGTTTTCAAATGTGTAGATATCCATTCCATCCACTCTGCCTGATGTGCCGCTTCTTGCAGTAATGGCTCCTCTTTGCCTGTTAACCTGATCCGTGTAATTTAAAACCTGGATCCATCTCAATGTACTGTCCGTATCACTGGTGTGAAAAGCTTCAGGTGCCGGGAACTCCCAAAAATAGACCGTATCAATCTCTGCTGTCCGATTTTGTCGGAGTGTGTCAGCAGGAATGCCGCCGCCCGGTGGAATCGTATCCGGCTGTGCAATAAAAAACAGAGATATGAACGTAAGGATCTGTATCAAGCCCGCTCCTGTTTTAAATCATATGGCATGGTTTCTATATTGAGTAAAACTCTGCGTATAATCTCAAGAACAATCGCAGTACTTCTTTCCTTATTTAAAAGCCTGTCTTTCGTGAGTACTGCTTTCATGGCAAAATGCTGATCAAGTATACGAAAACCCATCCATACAGTACCTACAGGTTTTTCTGGTGAACCGCCGCCGGGTCCGGCGATACCGGTAGTGGAAACTCCGATATCAGAATCAAATCTTTCCGAAATTCCCTGGGCCATTGCCAGTGCAACCGGTTTGCTTACCGCTCCATGCTTTTCAATTTCTGCTTCAGGAACATTAAGATGGCGGATTTTTATATCATTTGAATACGCAATGATTCCGCCTTTCATGTAGCTGCTGCATCCTGACACATTCGTTACTTCGTTGGAAAGATAACCGCCTGTACAACTTTCGGCTACAGCCAGTGTATAATTGCGGCTGTCTAGCAGGTTTCCTAAAGCATCTGCCAGAGTCAAATCCCTGCCCTCACCATAGATTACATCACCTGCTTTTTCAAGAATATAATTCTCCAATTCAGCTATTTTTCGTTCAGAATCTTTCTGTGTTTTTCCCTGGCAAGTTATGCGAATAGTAACTCCGCCGGGATTGGGCAGATAGGCTACTTCAAAATGATTATCAATAAAATTACTCAGATTGCCTATATAATCATCGCTCAGTGAGCTTTCTGTGACACCAGCAGTCTTGAGATATTTTACAGCACGAAATTCTGTTTCCTGAAAAAGAGTGTTTATTTTTTCTGACACTCTTTTCTCTATCAGAAACTTCATCTCGTGCGGAACACCCGGTAAAACAGCCAAAAAGGAATTATTTTTTTGAAACCACATACCGGGTGCTGTTCCTCTATTATTGAATAGTACTTCACCTGCCTCGGGCACCATCGCCTGTTCCCTGTTGGATTCGCTGAATGTAAATCCGCGCTGCGCAAACATTTTTTTTATATGCGCAATAACATTTTCATCCGGAATCATGCCGCTGTCAAAAATATCAGCTACAGCTTTTTTGGTGATATCATCATGCGTGGGCCCCAGGCCTCCGGTGGTGATCAAAAGATCCGCATGTTCAAGCGACCACTTTATGGAAGCAACAATAGAATCATAGTTGTCAGAAATAGTCAATACTTCATCAACCCGGAAACCTTTTTCCGTCAAAAATCTGCCGATCCAGGATGCATTTGTATTTACGGTGTCGCCGATCAGCAGTTCATTACCAATGGAAATAATGTGAGCTCGTTTCATAATACATGAAAATATGGTTTTGTCAATTACAGAAAAAATGCGATTTGGACCCATCCCCGGCCCTTCCCTATTTCGACGA
>CAZFAJ010000027.1:17904-25304 GCA_964517005.1 uncultured Balneolaceae bacterium
AATTACAGAAAAAATGCGATTTGGACCCATCCCCGGCCCTTCCCTATTTCGACGAGGAAACACGTCGAAATAGGGAAGGGTGACTAAGTAGTAAAAAAACTAAATTAGTCAGAACAGGCAGTAAAATTGCAAATTTTTCATCTTCCAAAAAACAAACAAAAATTGTAAATTTTTGTGATTGCAAAAAAACTATTCATAAAAGAGACAAATCATGAAAAAGGATTCCAAATCTATAACTGGATTGGCGAGGAAACTACGCAGACAACCTACTGAAAGTGAAAAACTGCTCTGGGAAGAGTTAAGAAAACGAAAATTATCTGGATACAAATTCCTGAGACAAAAACCATTTATTTATGAGACAGACAATGGGCAGAAATGTTTTTTTATAGCTGATTTTTATTGCGCTGAAAGGAAATTAGTAGTTGAAGTAGATGGGAAGATTCATAATTCCAGAAAATATTATGATGAACAACGTGATTTGATTTTGTATGGGTTAGGTTTGACTGTATTGAGAATCAAAAACGAAGACCTGAAACAAATGGATATGGTATTGACAAAGATTCTGAAAGCGCTGACCCAAACCAAGACAACACCCAATTCGCTGAAAAAGCGTCATTAAAGTAAGCAAAGCCGACTTTACTGCGAAACAATTAGTTTGAGATACGAGAAATATTATTAAGTTATTAGTGCAATTAAAAATTACGTATCGCATTCACTCCCTCCTTGTCCTGACATGTTTTTTTTATGTCAGGATAGGGAGGGAGCCGGAGGGTGGGTCTTTAGCTGCATTTCAAAACTTTTTTCCTATCTTTCTGATCATGAAACAGTTGCCCAATATTCTTAGTGTGCTCAGGATCATCCTGGCACCGATATTTTTTTACATGTACATTCAGGATGAACTGTTATGGAGATCACTGAGTGTAGCTGTGTTTACAACGGCTGCAGTTACCGATTTTTTTGACGGTTACATTGCAAGACACTACAAAGCTGAGTCTGCTACAGGAGTTTTTCTCGATCCGCTGGCTGATAAATTTTTAACTTTTGCCGGATTTATCTGCCTCCCTTTTCTGGATTCTGCCCAGTTTCCCTGGTGGGCAGTCGGCCTCATTGTACTCCGCGATGTCGCGGTTACGGTATTCCGGATTTATGCCAATAAAAAAAACCTTCCTATTCAAACCAGGTTTACGGCAAAGCTGAAAACGATGCTCCAGATGATTTTTTTGTATGTGGTATTACTGGCGGGTGTATTTATTCAGGCCGATATCATGCTCTCCGGCTCCATCAGGGAGATCTTCGAATCCGGTATTTTCGGATGGGCGATGATTCTCATTGTTATTATAACCGTTTATTCAGGGGTTGAATATTTTTTTATCAACAAAAAACTCTTCAAGTAAGAAATGAAACGGATCCGGCTAATTTTAGGGTCTCTGTTCGGTGCCGGATTTCTGCCGTTTGGCCCCGGAACATGGGCAAGCCTTCTTACACTGATCCCAATTTATCTGATTACCGTTTCATTTCCTGATACAGGCCTTTTTTTCTTTCTTATCATTACATCAATGCTAAGCCTGATTACTGCAGATCCCTGTGTTGAAAAATGGGGTCAGGATCCTCCCGAATTCGTAATGGATGAAGCTGCCGGACAAACCATACCTTTTCTTTTTATAACATTTGAGGGCAGTTTATCTCAGGTTCTTTTACTGCTGTTAGGTGGTTTTGTTTTTTTTCGCTTTTTTGACATTCTGAAACCACTGGGAATTGACAGGTTACAGAAATTACCCGGAAAATTTGGTATATTGATTGATGATCTGATTGCGGGGATTTACGCGTTATTATGTTTGCACTCGGTTATTTTTCTTGCAAACCTGTTTTATTAAATTCCAAAAGCACAGCATTGATAACGTTCCGTTTATAAATTTTAAGCATGTAGTTTTTATTTTTAAAAACGGTTCGAAAGTATAGAAAAACATTTTATTGAATATATGGAGATGACTCAAACAGTAAAAATCGTTGATAAAAGTTTCGCAAGGGAACTTGCAAAATCACTATTGAACATAGATGCACTGGTTCTAAGGCCTAACAATCCATTTACCTGGGCATCCGGATGGAATTCACCTATTTATTGTGATAACCGTCTGACTCTGCGCTATCCGGAACTACGCAAAAAGATTGCCTCTGCTTTCACCGGTATACTGCAAGAGCACTATCCGCGGGTTGATGTAATAACCGGCACTGCCACAGCCGGAATACCACATGCCGCATGGATTGCTCAAAACCTTGATAAACCATTGGCTTATGTACGGGCAAAAGCAAAAACATACGGACTGGGAAATCAAATTGAAGGAGGAGTGGATAAGGGGCAGTCTACCGTGGTTATTGAAGATTTAATTTCAACGGGTGGTTCTGCAATGTCTGTTATAGATGCTCTTCAATTTATCGGTGCTGATGTGCTGGCAGTACTGAGTATTTTTACGTACGGTTTTGACAAAGCAAATGGAAAATTTGAAAAAGAGAATATTCCTGTATACAGCCTCACAGACTATAACACGCTTATTGATGTTGCCGTTGAAGAAAATTTCATCCAGAAAGAAGATCTTGAACTTCTTAATCAGTGGAGAAAAAACCCCGAACAATGGCCAAATTAGATATGGAATCTGAGAGCCGGATTATCTCAACGGCAGCAACACTTCTTACTCTCGAAATCGGACAGCGTTTTCGAAGACATTACAGGCAGTACCGGTCAGAAACGGTTGATTCGGTTTCACGTGATGAGCTTGTCGAAATAAGTGAAAGAATTGAATCACTCTCATACAGCCTTCATAACATATTGAGTTCATCGGGATATGCACTTCCTTTTATGATGGTACTGTCACGTAAAATATCCGATCATTTCGATCAGCTGCACTCCCGGCTTCTGCTGTTTGGTGCGGATCATATTTATTCCCTGATTCCGTTAATTGATGAACAGAGGAAATTTTGGCGGGCATCTGATAAGGAGAGTTTTTATAGCCCGTACCTGAATGAACATCTTGAACATGCATTTTCGAGTGAGATGTCTCTCATAAAAAAGAAGATCGCAGCTTTACCTGAATTATCCTGAGCCTTTATTCAAATTCGGCCAAAATTTATCTATCTTTGGCCTTCATTGTAATAAATAAGAGATTTACCCTTGTCTAAAAAATCATTCCACATAGAAACATATGGTTGTCAGATGAATTTTGCTGATACCGAGATTGTAAATTCAATCCTGATTGATGCAGGTATGGAGCCTTCCGAAAAAGCAGAAGAAGCTGATCACATCTTCATAAATACCTGTTCAATCCGGGAAAATGCCGAAACAAAAGTTTGGAATCGCCTCAAGGAATTCAGATCACTTAAAAAGAAAAATCGCAATCTCACTGTTGGTGTACTTGGCTGCATGGCCGAGCGAATCAAAGAGAATATAATTGACAAAGAACAGCTTGTGGATCTTGTTGTTGGCCCTGATGCCTATCGGGATATTCCTAAACTGCTGAACCAGGTAGATGACGGCCGGAAAGCGGTAAATGTGATTCTCTCTCTTGAAGAAACCTACGCCGATATCACACCCGTCCGTACAACAGGCAATGGCGTGAGTGCATTTATCTCAATCATGCGGGGATGCGATAATATGTGTGCCTTTTGCGTAGTGCCCTTTACAAGAGGACGGGAACGCAGCCGTCCGATGGAGAGCATCCTGAATGAGTTAAAACAGCTGAGTGACAGCGGTTACAAAGAGGTTACCCTGCTCGGCCAAAATGTGAATTCATACAATACAGAGAGTGCGGATTTTACAAAACTGATGGATAACGCCAGTCAGGTGAATCCTGAACTTCGCATCAGGTTTTCTTCTCCGCACCCGAAAGATTTTCCAAAAGATTTGCTGTATCTGATCCAGGAAAGACCAAATCTTTGCAGCTCAATCCACATCCCGGCACAATCCGGCAATAACAGTGTTCTGGAACGAATGCGGCGGCCTTATACACGGGAGCAATACCTGGAACTGATACAGCATATGCGCAAAATCATACCCGGAGTTTCTCTGTCAACCGATATGATTACAGGGTTTTGTGGAGAGAAGGAAGAAGAACACCTCGATACCATGAGCCTGATGAAAACTGTTCGTTATGACCTTGCCTATATGTTTGCCTATTCAGAGCGGGAGCGAACACTTGCACACCGGAAATATGAAGATGACGTTCCCGAAGAGGTGAAAAAACGGCGCCTGACAGAAATCATTACCCAGCAGATGAACATTCAGGAAGAACTGAACAAAGAGGAGATCGGCAAACGCCATCTTGTTCTCGTGGAAGGCGCAAGCAAGCGGTCTGATGAGCAGGTAAGCGGTCGGACCGACAGCAATAAAATGGTTGTATTTGACAAAGGAGAATTCCAAAAAGGCGATTATGTGGAAGTTGAAATAACAGATTGCACATCTGCCACACTGATGGCCACTGCTGTAAAAAAGAGCACTATTCAGGACTTTAATGAGATCCCTGCTTATAGTCAGCAAAGTTAGTACTGAAAAGTGTCAAAAAAAAGTCCCGGCAATCAACTGGGACTTTTTGCTTAGGTCCACTAACGTTTACTTTTTCTCTAATTAACTGAAAGATCTATTTCATCAAGTTCAGTTGTTTCACCAACCAGAACTTCTACTCCTTCTATATTTTCCTCTGCATATTCGCCTTCCTGCGGGTCAACGGAAACCGTATATGTTCCTTCTTCAAGTCCTATGAGTTTAAACTCACCGCTTGTAGTGTCGGTAAATGTTGTGGAGAGAGTATCACTACCCGCAATTGCATAAATAGCCGGACGCGCATCAGCCGGAGTAACTGTTCCTGATATATTGCCTGTGATGGCTTCGTTGGTTGCTCTGATTACAGGTTTCAGAAGAAAGCTGAGAGGACCTGCCTGGCCTGCTTCCACTACAGATCTCTTGGCATCAAAATCGAGTAACAAAACGTAGCGAATGTCTTCCTCTATTTCTGCATCGATATTTAATTTAACACCGGTCTGTGCACCGCTTGGAACAAACAGATCATGACTTTCCCCATCAATGACCACGCTGTTATTGTCTCTGCTCACAATCAAGCGAAATTGCTGATAGAATCCGGTTTCAAGGTCTGTAATACCTAAAACTTCAAATTCACCATTGACCAATTCAAGAATATTGAAAGACTGATTGGGTTCGCTGACAACAATCCAGCCATCTTCTGAATCTTCCTTATTTATTTCAATTCGCTCCACAAAGATATTGACTTCATCAAATGCGGCGGGAGCATCATGAAGCTTAACTTCCAGTGATCCCGTTCCTGAGTCACTGTTTGTTCCACAGCCCACTGTAAATACAAGTAAAAGCAGTGCCGCAAACAAAATTATATTTCTGATTAACTTTTCCATAACTATGATATTTTTATTAAATGAGGATTATTTATTTTTGTAACTGTATGCAGAGTAACGTTTTAATTGTGTTCTCTGTTTATAAGAAGAGCGGGAGGGATAATAGTTACAGTATTTTCTTAACTTTTTTTAGAGAGGTGATTTATATCAATTCCTTCCATTACCCCGCCCTCTGGCAGGCCGATTTTCAAGTCCGCGGGGAATGTTACCGGGAGGTCCGGCTGAAACATTTCCATTAAATAAATTCTGGAGAATCTGTTCGGCTGGTATACCGCCATTCAACTGATTTGATAATCCTTCAATTACGGATGCTGCCGGCAATTGACTTCGGCGCTGAGCGGCATTCATGGCTACAGGCAGTTTTTGTATTTCCTCTGCATTGAAACCATTCACAAGAGCTTTGGAAATCAATGAGCTCATAACCTCACCGCGCCGGGCCGATTCAGGTAAGTCCGTTATAATATTAACTGCCGCCAAAACAGAAGCAGATGATGCTTTCTCCAGAACAGAAGAGTTATCAATGGCATTTAAAAGTTGCTCAATCCCCTCGGTTTGATTCATTTGGGAAACGGATTTTACACCGGCCCTGATCATTTCGTTTCGAAAAATATTGTCAGACATTTTTTGATCCTTTGCTACAAAAGACTTTACCTCATCCCTCTGCATCCAGGGATCAATCACAGATGCAGCCTGCATCGAATACCCTTTCAATCCATCCAATACAGGTATCATTCGCCCCGCAGGTATACCTTTGGCAACTCCTTCTAATGCTTTATTAAAAACGATATCTGCCGGAAGATTTTGTTCAGCCATTGCAACAGCAGGCTCTAAAATACGTACCAGTTGTTCATCAGAAATATTCCGTTCAGCCGCTCTGTTCTGCAACCGGCTAATATCAGCCTCCTCAATACCTGCTGAACGTGCTTTCAAAATCAAATCTGTGAGTCCGGCATTCTGGCCACTCACATCTGCAGAAGCCATAATAATCATAAATAGTATAGCCACAAGTGATAGTGTGCGTTTTTTATATTTTTTCCTTTTCATCTTTTCTCAATTAATTATTCAATTATTATCAATCCATTTTCCCCGCCAAACCCGTCATTAACCGTAAATGTATCGTCGGTAAAATCAAGCCATCTTTCTTCATCATTCTCCACAAGCAATATTTTGTACTCATAAGCCCCCGGCTCTGTCGATAAACGCGCAGCATATTGTCCGGGTTTTTGTCTGTTTAAGGCGATACCCGGTTTTTCCCAGTCATTGAAATCACCCGTCAGATACAGTATTCCGCTTCCTTTGTAATCAACTTTCAGGATCAGAATCTGTTCACCATTCTGTTGCCAATTCGGCTGAGCTGCCCCTTTTCTTTTTCCACCGATGCCACTGATTGGGAGTGAATATCGCACGCCGGCCGAAACATGAACATCAGACAGAGTTTCGGAACCGGTTGAAAACAAACTGACATGATCTGCATTCATGGTCACTGAGAGTGATGGAAACAGTTCAAAAGATACTGCTGCACCGGTCTTAAACAAGACATCGGTTTCTTCTGTAAGCGTTTCCGCCGGGAAACCGCCAAATGGCGGCCCGCCGGGACCATCTCCGCCCGTAACGATCTCATTACTGAATCTGTCAGCTCCGGCACGCAGTGAAATCTTTAGTGAATTACTGAATACTCTCCTCACTGTTATACCGGAACTGAGATTGTCACTCAAACTTGTATCAAAATTGCCAAAAATACCACCCTGTATTTGCCAGTTAATTGTCGGCCAGGTTTCAAACTCAAAAGCATATAAATCAAGCCTGTCATTGAAATCTTCTTCCCCGAAATTCTCGTAATCACGAAACGTTGAACCGGCCTTAAAACTAATCTTCGTGAACAGGGATGGCTGCCAGGTCAATTTTGGCTGAGCCCAGAAGAGTTGTCTTATAAAAAAGGAAGAAAAATAGCTTCCGCCTGTTTCTGCACCCAGAATAACTGAGCG
>CAZFAJ010000027.1:25404-34382 GCA_964517005.1 uncultured Balneolaceae bacterium
TAAAAAAGGAAGAAAAATAGCTTCCGCCTGTTTCTGCACCCAGAATAACTGAGCGCCCAATTCTGTATCGTATCTCTGTTACTGCAAGTCCGCCATGCCATGTATCCCTGTCATCAAAAAAAGGTTCAAAAACAAATCCCCCGGTAAAATCAGCCGAGAACCGGCCGTTACTGAAAAACAGTTGTCCGATTGGCGAAACCATTGCATAGCCGGAATTTTCAGCGCGGTCCCATTCCGATAAAAAAGGATTTAAAAAAGTATTGGTCGAAAAACCCGATTTGGAATCAATCGTAAGGAATGAATCCAGATTTTGAGACTTTATGCAATGAAGCGGTATAAAAATTAAGACAATCATAGCAGTGAATTTTTTTTTCATAAAACGATAACTGCATTTTTATTTCCAAATCCGTCATCCCGTTTTACTTCTGCAAGCGGGTCCGTCAGCCACTCTTCACCATCTTTCACAAACATATATTTATGTTCGCCTTTTGTAATTGGTACTAATCCTGACCACAGTTGTTTTCCATCTACAAGTTGCTTCTCAAGAGATATTGGCTCCCAATCACTGAAATCACCAGCCACAGCAATATCTGAGGCGTCTTCATCTATATAGATAAACCGGATCCATATACTCTCTTCACTCTGTGTGGCTGAGGCAAGCTGAATATCACTATCTTGATCTTGAGAACTGACTATTTCAGTGTTAGTTCCGGAGTTAAAATCAGTAAAGTATCCAAAGCCAACAGCAAGTATCACGATAAACAGATATGCAACAACAGGCCTGTAACGCAACTCCCTGGGCATAATCAGGGAATCAAACCACTGTTTTAGCTCACTCCATACAGAGCTTTCGTCCAGTTCTGCATTCCGGGCATTTTCCAATCCTTCTATCCGGCTCATTACCTGGTCCGTAAACCCATCAGGAACCTCAGACATATACAGCTCCTGTTTTCCTGCAAGTGATTTATTCAAAGCCCGGTCAAATTTCAACATCGACCGCATCTCTTCATCTTCTGCAATAACATGAAGCGCTTTTCTTTCATCTTCCGGAGATAAATCATTATCCAGGAACTTCATTAAGAGTGCTTCTTCTGATTTTTTATTATTTGCATTCATCATTAGTCACCGTTATGTCTCAATCAATTGTTTCAAAATTTTTCTCGCTCTGTGAACCCTCACCTTTAACGCCGCTACAGATAGATTCAAACGCTCCGAGATTGCCTGGTACGACATCCCATCTCTGTATTTTAATAGCAGCGGTTCTGAATACTCCTCAGACAATCTTTGTATTGCACTATATAATTTGGAGTTCGTTTCCATTGCTTCAATATTTGAATCTGCTGTTTCTTCATCCACCATGCTGTTTTCAAGATATCCTTCATCTGTTTCACTGAATCTTATATTGGACCGCCGAACATTTTTTGCATAATCCCTGCAGTGATTTAATGCCAGAGAATAGAGCCATGTTGAAAATTTAGCGTTACCCTTAAAACTATCAAGCTTTTCATAAGCTTTTACGAAAATCTGCTGACCCAATTCTTTCACCTCCTCTTCATTTTTTTCAAATGAGCGTACAATATGAAACACCATAGGTGAATAGCGCTCGATAATTATCCGATATTGATCACGATCACCAGCAAGTATATCCCTTATCAGATATTTCTCAGATTTACCTAAATCCGGTTTTTTCATACTACATTTCCGTAATTAATCGCGATCGCTGCCTGAAAAAATTCATGAAATTTTGATCCGCTGATAATATGAAGATTATATCCTTGAATGGTTACAATATATTTTCAGTTATTATTACGATAATAAATATTTAATGTAATTAATCGATCGGTCGGTAATTAATGAAAGTTTTTAATAACTTGAACCTTATATTTATTATCTAAAAAGCAGAATTACATTTATGAAATATAAAGATCTGAATGACCTGACGAATCAATCACCGGATTTGGCAAAGAAAATGAAAGGTTTTAAGGAAATTTTGCTTGCCAATCTGATTATGATCGGAGAAAATCCTGCTCCAACATTTTTCGAGGAACAACGTGTTCAATTTCTTGTTGACAGATTTACAGAGGCTGGATTATCTGAAAGCTCCATTGATGACGCAGGTAATGGAATAGGCCTGCTTGAGGGATCAGAAGGTAAACAATCAATTTTGATCAATGCTCATGCAGACACTGTGTTTTCAGATAAAGTGGATCATACACTGCAGGTATTTCAGAATTCAATTACCGGGCCTGGTGTTGCAGATAACAGTCTTGGACTGGCTGCACTTGTGAGTATTCCCCTGATTTTAAAAGAACTGGATATTGAGCTAAAAAATAACCTGATATTGCTTGGTGGCACTAAATCACTTGGCCGGGGTAATCTTGAAGGAATCCGGTTTTTCCTGGACAACTGCGATTTTAATATCTCTGCCGGACTTTGTATTGAAGGCGTTGAGCTTGGCCGCCTGAGTTATACATCAATTGGAATGCTCAGAGGCGAAATTACATGCACTGTACCTGAAAGCTACGACTGGTCCCGTTTTGGGGATGCAAGTGCTATTCTGACGCTGAATGAGGTCATTAATAAAATAAATGACACCCGCCTGCCGTCCCGCCCCAGAACCAGTATCATCATGGGCTCAATTAGCGGCGGCACCTCTTTCAATACTATCGCGAGGGATGCCACACTTGGATTTGAAGTGCGGTCGGAATCAGAAGAGGTTGTAAATGATGTCGGTAATACTATTAAAAATATTGTGATGGAAGTGACATCTAAAACAGGAGATCACATTAACCTGGATATTTTTGCAGGCAGAAGCCCCGGAGGTATAGCTTATGCTCATCCTTTAAATATATGCGCGAGAAAAATCATGGAATCACTGGTTATTACACCCAGACTTGCACCGAGTACATCTGAACTTGCTGCATTTATTGATAAAAAAATACCGGCACTCACTCTTGGTATTACCACCGGCGATAATATTAACAAAAAGAATGAGACAATTAAAATTGATCCGGTATTTACCGGTCTTGCTCAATTAATATCCACAATAATTGCAATAGACGGAGGATTTTGTGACTGATTTACAACAATGGATTGATAACAATACCTATCACCATTCCCAATTCTGGGATCTTGAAAAACTGGTTCGGGAAAAAGAAAAACAAAATGTTAAAATTTCTCTCTGCCTTCCCACCTTGAATGAAGAGAATACAGTTGGCAAGGAGCTTATCATATTTAAGTCCGAATTGGTAAACCGTTATCCGCTGATTGATGAAATAGCTGTTATTGACTCAGGCTCTAAAGACAAAACCCTGGAAGTTGCCAAAAGCTTCGGCGCCGACACGTATCTGGCCGATGATATCCTCCCGAATCTCGAGAAAAAAAAGGGGAAGGGTGAAAATCTATGGAAAGCAATCTATCAGCTTACTGGTGATATTATCGTTTATGTGGATGCTGATATCAGCAATATCCATCCGCGTTTTGTCTATGGGCTGGTTGCTCCGCTCATCTACCGAAATGACATTAAATATGTGAAAGCATTTTATGACAGGCCTCTTGCAACTTCAGGAGGGGCAAGATCTTCCGGGGGCGGGCGAGTCACAGAAATACTAATAAGGCCTCTTTTTTCTCTGTTTTTTCCCGAGCTGACTGCTATCATCCAGCCCCTCTCAGGCGAATATGCAGTCCGCAGAGAAGTTCTCGAACAGATTGCCTTTCCCATTGGTTACGGAGTTGAAACCTCTCATCTAATTGATGTGCATCACAATTTCGGCCTTGAAGCATTTGCTCAAACTGATCTCGACAAACGTGTTCATGAAAATCAGCCGACACAGGCACTGGGGAAAATGGCATTTGGTATTTTACAGACGTTTATCAAAAGATCAAAGGCACTCGGAATTATTGACAAAGCCGAGCATGAAAAAATACTGCGCCAGTTTCAGGCAAAGGAAGAACATTACCAGCAACTCAAAATGGAAATTATTGAATTTGAACGTCCGCCAATGATTACAATTCCTGAATACAGAGAAAAATTCGGACGAGAACAATAACTGACCTCCCACTATCTTATGCAAACTCCGCAAAATGAGACGTTCAAGTCTATATTTAAAAAACTATCTAAACCACTCAATCCTAAAGAAACCGGAGCAGAACCATCCCTGAAAAAGCTTCAGGACATCAAGTGTATTGCATTTGATTTCTATGGAACCATGTTTATTTCCGCCGTCGGTGATATCGGTATAGATGACGGAACGGCAGATGTTGACACATTTACTGCTGCACTTGACAACAGCGAACTTACTATCATCGATAAACATGCTGCTCATGTTGGATTTGATCTCTATGATGTGATTGTTGATGATTACTGTAAAGCTTTAGAAAAACAAGGATACGACACTCCCGAGCCGGATATCCGTGCAGTATGGACAGATGTTCTATCTTCTCTGAAACAAAAACGCCTGATCCAGGGAACCATCAGTGAAGAGGTGGTATCCAAATTTGCCATTGAATTTGAAGCGCGTATGAACCCCATATGGCCGATGCCCGGACTTACAGATCTGCTTGCCTCACTAAGAGAAAAAGATCTTGAGCTGAGCATTATTTCAAATTCACAGTTTTATACACCGATAGCTTTTGAAGCGTTAACCGGTAAAAGCCTGAACAATATCGAATTCAACAAAAATCTGTTGCATTGGTCATTTGAAGAAAAATTAAAGAAACCATCAACCCGTTTTTACGAATCTTATCTTGAGAAGCTTTCAAATGAGAGTTCAAACATAAAACCGGAGCAGGTTTTATATGTTGGAAATGATATGCTTAAAGATGTCTATCCCGCAAATGAACTCGGTTTAAAAACGGCACTTTTTGCCGGTGATGAACGTTCTTTGAAATGGCGAAAGGACGATGATCGCTGTAAAGACCTGAAACCGGATCTTGTAATAACTGAACTGAATCAATTACTTGAGTGTGTGTAAATTTAGAATATGGATATTTTCAAGCTGATTTATGAACATGATCTGAGACTCGACACATTACGGGATCGCCATACCGACCGAAACGCTCCTGAAACCCATCAATCTATAGAAGATTTTTTCAAGCCGGATCCCACTTATTCCAAGTTCTATCTTACCGGAACCCGTATTCATAAAGAGGAATTTGGATTGAATATGCTGAAGAAATCAGAAGAGATTATACACTCTCTTGAAACCGGCCTGGGAGACAAGATTTATCACACCACTGCTTCACGTTATTCTAAATTGTCAGATTTTGTGAATGATGAAAAGATTGGCTCAGCTATTATCATTAGTGGCAGTTCAAGTGATGATTTGAACCCCGCTGAACTGAGTATAGATGATAACAGCAATGTAGGTCACAGAAAAGAGAAGCTCGCGGAGGTTCTTTTAAAAGGAAATATGGTACTGTACAAAGAGAAAGCCAAAAACGGGTTTGATCTCCATCTTTTTTCGAAAGAAAATATTTACAAAGAGCTCTTTTATCCTCTTCAAAACCTGGTTTCTGATCAATTCCGGTTTTTCAGTATTAACGGAAAACGCATAAATTCCGAACGTAAATTCTATTTTGAAACATGGACACTCGCCCGTCCGCCTCATGGCGCCGAAGAAGTGTTCAGCAGTACTAAATTAATATGAATCGTGATTTGATTTGAACAGGCAAATTCAGGGATTAGTAGCTTTTCCACACCGACAGAATAATGCATTTACCTTTAGCTATATTTTCACCTGTCGGGATTTCGCTTCGCTCAACTTTTCACTAAAAAAAAGAATTTATGATTCAATTTTCAGCTGATACAGACAAATCAACCATATTTCAAAAGACTGAAAAAAAGATTACCAGTAAGGGATTTACAATCACGGATAAGGATGATGAACGCCCCTGGGGCGGATTTTTTGTGATTGACGAATCTCAGTCATCAAAATTTATCAAAACCTTTTTCCCGCATCTGAAGCCTGAGGATTTTTCCGGCTTCTCAAAACTGAGTCCGAAGATTCTTCTTGTAGCACCTCAAAAAAGGCTTTCCTGGCAGTACCACCATCGCAGGGCAGAAATATGGAAAGTAATTGGAGGCAGCGCCGGTGTGATTGTCAGCGATACTGATAAGCAGGGGTCGCTTCAAAAACTCTCGCAGGGTTCCGTAATTGAATTGGAACAGGGCCAGCGCCACCGGCTCGCAGGCCTCGATGAGTGGGGAATCGTAGCCGAAATCTGGAAACACACCGATCCGGCTCATCCTTCAGATGAAGAAGATATTGTGCGTGTTGAGGATGATTTTGGCCGTTAAAAAAGCGATTGGCCTGAGCAGTAAAAATGTATGATTCCTGAGCCGGTTTTTCTTTTTACAACTTCGTTAAAGAAGAGAGTATTAACCGGCTTGTTCCATCGGATCATAAACGGCAAACGAGAAGGCCAGCTACTCTTCTTCCTCCTCTTTTTCTTTCCTCTCCCAAGGTGTCCACTCCTCTCCGGTAATGTATTTATGAATCCATTTGATCTCTTCAATATCCCGTACACGCTGGTTGCGGGGCTCACTGAATCCATGTCCTTCACGTTTAAATTTGATATATCGCGTATCAGCCTTCCCGATATCCTTCAGGTAAGTGAAGAAAATCAGACTCTGTTCAGGTGTATCTACACGGTCGTTGGCTCCGTGAAGAAAAAGGGTCGGTGTGGTTACTTTGTCCGCGTAAGTAGCAGGTGACCGCTGCCGATATCCTTCGGGGTTGGTCCACGGCTCGCCGCCTATATACCATAAGCGCACATCGTGATTAAAACCAAGAGCGTATTCCGATGACCAGTCCGACACCATGGCACCCAGTGACGCTGCTTTGAAACGGTCCGTTTTTGTGACTACCGTACCACCGAGTATACCACCGTAACTCCAGCCCCGAACAGCCATTTTCGTACTGTCAACCTGGTTCTCCGCAACCATCATATCCACGCCGCTCATCAGGTCTTCGTAATCACCACCGCCGATATCACGCATGTTACCGCGAAGAAAATCATCTCCGTATGCGGTGCTGCCACGAACATTCGGAGCGAGCTGAACATAACCCAGCCCGGCCCAAACGTGATAGCGCGGACTAAAAGAGTTCCTGAAAACACCCGCCGGCCCGCCGTGGATATGCAATAACAGTGGTGCTGACGCATTGGCACTGTGGACTTCCGGATGATATAACATGCCTTCAATTTCGAGCCCGTCGTAGCTATTCCACTTTATTATATCAAAACCTGCAAGCTGAAGGCTATCCTGAATCGACGGATTGAATTCCGTCAACCGGGTTTCCTCATTAATATTATTGAGATCTGCTACATAAAAGTCGGGAGGTGTTGTTACATCCTCAAAACGGTATAAAAAACGGGATCTGTTTTTGTCGAAATCAAAAACCGACAGTGAACCTTTTTTATTGGTATGTCTTCGCACAGCCCTGTTTTCAACATTCAGGGAATAGAGATTCGTATTCGTTTTTTCGACCCCGGTAAAGTATATGGTTTCACCATCCGGTTTGATAAAGGTTGAACTGATAGTTCCCTCAAAATTACCCGATATCATTTCATAGGATTTATCATTTACATCCATCTTCCAGAGCTTGTTCTGACGCAATTCCCATTCGTCATCATCAGCAGCTGAGTAGACAATGTGCGTATTATCCGGAAGCCAGTTCACATTTCCTTCCGGAACTTCATTATCAGTAAGTTTTACCACAGAACTGTCTGCCGGTATAAACAGGAATAACTCAGATTTGTACTGCTGATTTCTCCGGTTTTCAAACCGGGCTGTGTATACAATTCTTTTCATATCCTGTGAAACATCAAAACCACCGATAATATGCTTCTCTTTGGTCAACTGAGTCTCTTCTTTTGTATCAATATCAATAACCCAGATATGATTCCAGCTGCCTTCGGTCTGTCCATGAGGGGGTTCATCTACAAAGAGCTGATCATAACCGGCTTTATACTTTTTCTCTTCTTCGGGGCCGCGTGGCACATCCGCCCTGAAGTATATTTTTTCACTGTCAGAAGACCAGGTGTAACTGGAGACACTGCTTTTGTGCTCAGTCAGCTGAAGAGCTTCTCCGCCCCTGGTTGGAAGCAAAAAAAGCTGTTGTTTATCATCCACGCTTCTTTTCAGGGAAATAAACTTCCCATCCGGCGAAAACTTCAAATCACTGCCTCCCTCCTTACCGATATACTGATAGCTTTTACCGCTGTCAGCAGGAATATAGTAATATGTGGTTTCCCTTTTATTATCCTCCCATTTCAACTCCGACTTTCCATAAATAACAAATGAGCCATCCGGCGAAATAAGTGCCGCACCCGGATTGGTCATATTCAGAATATCATCGGTGGTCATTGCCCGTTTTTGAGCATTAACGGGTATAATCCAAAGTAAAATGAGTAGTATAAGTAGAGAGTTTTTCATGTTTTGTATTTGTTAGTTGCGGGGAAAATCCGGTTACTCCAGGTAATCGCTTTTTATATATGATTTTAGCACTTCGGGCACTTTAACCCTGCCGTTTTCAGTTTGACAGGTTTCCAGAATTGAAGCAACAACACGCGGCAATGCCAGTCCGGAGCCGTTAATAGTATGAGCCATCTCTATTTTTGCATTTTTGTCTTTAAAGCGAAGCATCATGCGCCTGGCCTGAAAGCTTTCAAAATTGGAACAGGAGCTGACTTCCAGCCAGCGATTTTGACCGGGACTCCACACTTCTAAATCATATTTTTTGGATTGTGTAAAACCCATATCTCCGGTACACATGAGCAGGGTCCGGTATGGCAATTCCAGTTTTTCGAGCAACATTTCGGCGTGTTTGCGAAGTGATTCAAGTTCGTCGTACGATTTTTCGGGGTGCACGATTTTTACCAGCTCCACTTTGTCAAACTGATGGAGGCGATTCAGCCCGCGCACGTCTTTACCATAGCTTCCCGCCTCACGCCGCCAGCAGGGTGTGTACGACACA